>NZ_QPEL01000053.1:0-289 GCF_008368965.1 Bacillus sp. AY2-1
ATAGCCGCGATAAGGCTATGCAGTTTCAAATAAGGGCCTATAGCCCCGATAAAGCTATATAGTTTCAAATAAGAGCTTATAGCCGTGATAAGGCTATGCAGTTTCAAATAAGGGCCTATAGCCCCGATAAAGCTATATAGTTTCAAATAAGAGCTTATAGCCATGATAAGGCTATGGAGTTTCAAGTAATAGCCGTGATAAGGCTATATAGTTTCAAGTAAGAAGTAATAGCCGTGATAAGGCTATATAGTTTCAAGTAAGAAGTAATAGCCGTGATAAGGCTATGCAG
>NZ_QPEL01000053.1:296-31527 GCF_008368965.1 Bacillus sp. AY2-1
TACATATGATAAGGCTATGGAGTTTCAAGTAAGAAGTAATAGCCGTGATAAGGCTATATAGTTTCAAGTAAGAAGTAATAGCCGTGATAAGGCTATATAGTTTCAAGTAAGAAGTAATAGCCGTGATAAGGCTATGCAGTTTCAAATAAGGGCCTATAGCCCCGATAAAGCTATATAGTTTCAAATAAGAGCCTATATAGCCCCGATAAAGCTATATAGTTTCAAATAAGAGCCTATAGCCATGATAAGGCTATGCAGTTTCAAGTAAGAAGTAATAGCCGTGATAAGGCTATGCAGTTTTAAATAAGAGCTTATGGCCCCGATAAAGCTATATAGTTTCAAATAAGAGTATATAGCCATGATAAGGCTATGTAATTTTAAATAAGAAGCAGCTGGGGTATTTAAGTTGTGACTTAGAGTAACAAGTTATCTAGGCGTTAAGCAAAAAATCAGTGTGTTTAACTAATTTACTTTTAAAAATTGAAATTGTATTGTAAATTAGTGATTTTACAAATAGAAGCAGTTTTATATAATTAAAGACAAGTAAAGAGGATTTAAATAATCCAAAATAAAAGGAGTAAAAATCAACGATTGTGCGGATTATTCAGATAACATTTCGCCTTAAAGGTTATGTGGTTTTTCATCTAAATGGGAAAAATAAACGCATTTTGATTCAGTCATTCGTTTAAAGTGGAACTTCCATCAGTGGGAGTCTTATAGCCTGCGAATTGTGGGATGAAAAATGGACTAAGAATTTAATCTTAGTCCATTTCTTATTTTATATCCATTTTGTATGGAATGTACCTTCTTTATCTACTCGTTTATACGTATGCGCTCCAAAATAATCGCGCTGCGCTTGTAACAAGTTGGCAGGTAGTTTGGCAGTACGATAGCTGTCATAATAAGAAATTGCTGCTGAAAATGCAGGTATCGGAATGCCCTGTTGTACCGCCATTGAGATAATTTGGCGTAATCCACCTTGATATGACTCTACAATTTCTTTAAAGTATGGATCAAGTAAAAGGTTCGGTAGGTCAGTGTTTGTTTCATAAGCCTCTTTAATGTTCTGTAAAAAGGCAGCACGGATAATACATCCGCCTCTCCAAAGCATAGAAATGCTGCCAAAATCAAGGTTCCAATCATATTCATCAGAAGCTGCCTTCAATTGCGTGAATCCTTGTGCATAAGAACAAATTTTACTCATATATAAAGCTTGGCGCACTGCTTCAATTAATTCAGCTTTTTCAACTCCAATTGCTGTTTTATCTTTAGGACCAGATAAAACTTTGCTTGCGTTCACTCGCTCTTCTTTTAAAGCAGAAAGGCAACGTGCAAATACAGATTCTGTGATAATAGGGAGAGAGATACCTAAATCAAGTGCGCTTTGGCTTGTCCATTTCCCTGTACCCTTTTGTCCTGCAGTATCAAGAATAACATCCACTAATGGCTTACCAGTTTCTTCATCTTTCTTCTTGAAGATATCGGCTGTAATCTCAATTAGATAGCTGTTCAGTTCACCTTTATTCCATTCAGCAAATATTTCATGGAACTCTTCTGCAGTCAAATCAAGTGTTTGTTTCAAGAAGAAATATGCTTCACAAATTAATTGCATATCTCCATACTCAATACCGTTGTGAACCATCTTTACATAGTGGCCTGCCCCATTAGGTCCGATATAAGAACAGCAAGGCTCGTTATTCACTTTTGCAGAGATGTTTTCAAGCATATCCTTTACTTTTTCGTATGCATCCTTCTGTCCGCCTGGCATAATAGATGGTCCCTTCAATGCACCCTCTTCGCCGCCTGACACACCTGCACCGATGAAATTGATTCCTTCTTCGGCAAGACGTTTGTTTCGGCGGATTGTATCGACAAAGTATGTATTACCACCGTCAATTAAAATATCACCTTTATCGAGGTGAGGGACTAGAGAATCAATTGCCTTATCTGTAATTTCCCCTGCATTAACCATTAATAAAATCTTTCTAGGTGATTCAAGTGAGTTAACAAACTCTTCAACTATATGAGTACCAACTAAGTTTTTACCACGGTTTTCCTCAATGATTTCATCAACTTTTTCCTTTGAAATATCATATAGGGCAACAGAATACCCTTTGCTCTCAAAGTTAAGTGCGAGGCTTTTTCCCATAACGCCCACACCAACAACTCCAATTTGTAACTTTTCCATATTCCATCGTTCCTTTCCATGTATGTTACTCTGTATTATAGTATATATACCTAAAATAACACTTTAATCAAATAATCAATCTTTTTCATTTCAATAGGCTCCACCAGTATTTGTGCAAAAGGTTATAGGGACACGGCGCATCACTATCAAGTTAAAAAATAAAGAGAAATTTTCATCCTTATTAATCAATCATGAAAAATAACCGGTTAATTATGGAAAATCACATTAAACAGCTTCCGTATCCCTTTTATTGTTTAGAAAGATCTATACAAATAAACTTAATAATAAAGTAAATCCTAATCCAGCTACAGAAACGATAGTCTCAAGTAAAGTCCATGTTGCAAATGTTTCTTTCATGCTTAAACCAAAGTACTCTTTGAACATCCAGAAACCAGCATCGTTTACGTGTGAAGCAATTAAACTACCAGCCCCTGTTGCAAGGACAACTAAAGCAAGGTTAACATCAGATTGACCTAACATCGGAATCACTAAACCGACAGTTGTTAATGCAGCAACCGTAGCAGACCCCAATGAAATACGTAAGATGGCAGCGATAATCCATGCGAGCAAGATCGGTGATAATGAAGTTCCTTTGAATAATTCGGCTACATAGTTACCAACGCCGCCATCAATTAATACTTGTTTGAAAGCGCCGCCTCCACCAATAATTAAGAGCATCATCCCAATATTCGAGATTGCTGTTGTACAAGATTCCATCACATTTTTGATTGGAATATTTCTTGCCAATCCCATTGTATAGATTGCAACTAGTAAGGATATCAACATGGCAGTATCCGCATTCCCAATAAACTCGATCGTTGCTAGTAAACTATTATCTTTGAATCCCATTGTTTTTTGCAGCAAAGTAATAATTGTAGCGACTGCCATTAAAAGAACAGGCAGTAAAGCGGTAAAAACACTGATTCCAAAGCCAGGAGTTTCTTCAAGTGTAAATACTTTCTGCTCACCTAAAGATTTGATATTACCGGTTTTTGTGAACGCATCAGGTACTAGTTTTTTTGCAAGTTTAGTAAATACAGGTCCAGCTAACACAACCGTTGGAACCGCTATCATAAAACCGTAAAGTAATACTTCACCGATGTTTGCATGCAATTCACCAGCGATAGCAGTTGGTCCTGGGTGTGGCGGTAAGAATCCGTGTGTTACAGATAAAGCTGCTGCCATTGAAATACCGAGATATAAGATAGAAACTTTTAATTCTCTTGAAATCGCAAATACAATTGGAATTAATAATACTAATCCTACTTCAAAAAATAATGCAATCCCGATAATAAATGAGGCAGTCACAACAGCCCATTGAATGTTCTTTTCACCAAATTTTTTCACAAGGGTCATGGCAATGCGTTGTGCGCCACCAGAATCTGAAAGCAACTTACCTAACATCGCACCAAGTCCAAAAACGAGTGCTAAATGACCAAGTGTTCCCCCTAATCCCGCTTCAATGGTTTTAAAAATTTTTTCTGGTGGCATTCCAAGTGCTAAAGCAACCCCGACAGATACAATGATTAATGAAATAAAGGTATTTAATTTAAAGCGCATAATCAGTAAAAGTAATGCTAAAATCCCAATTGCTACAATGACTAATGGCATCGTAGTTCCCCCCTAATCTTAGCTGTATTTGTATTTATCCCGCTATTCGTGGGCAGTAAGGCCCCCCACCACCTCGAGATTTAGATAGAAACGAGGCGTGGGGGATTACACATGAAAGTTTTACTTTATTAAATTTCTTTGATAATTTGCAATTCGTGTATAATCATCTTCTAGCGCCCTTGATAGGTTAATAAATATCGGCAGTAATTGTCTGTATTCTTTTGTTGCATCTTCTTTCGGTGTATGTTTGTAGGTATTGCCAACCATTTCGGAAACGATTTCAAAAGAATCAATTTTTCCTGTGGCATAGAGACCTAATATACATGCACCTAGACAAGAGCTTTCGTAGCTCTTTGGAACAACGACTTCATATGCGAAAATATCGGACATCATCTGTCGCCAAACGTCAGACCTTGCGAAGCCGCCTGTTGCTTGAATACGGGTTACAGGACCATCCATGCATTCGGTTAACGCTAAGAATACAGTGTATAAATTATATATAACGCCTTCTAAAGCTGCACGAATCATATGTTCCTTCTTATGTGACATCGTTAAACCGAAGAAGGAGCCACGTACATCTGGATTCCATAATGGTGCACGTTCACCTGCGAGGTATGGATGGAATAATAATCCGTCTGCACCAGGTCTCACGCGTTCAGCTATTTTAGTTAATACATCGTATGGATCAATTCCTAGTCTTTTCGCAGTTTCTACTTCTGATGAAGCAAGTTCATCACGAATCCAACGAAGGACCATTCCGCCATTGTTTACCGGTCCACCAATTACCCAATGCTTTTCAGTTAAGGCATAACAAAATATTCTTCCTTTTTTATCTGTTTGTGGCTTGTCAATGATGGTCCGAATAGCACCACTTGTCCCAATTGTGACAGCAATCTCACCTTTTCGAATTGCATTTACACCTAGATTAGAAAGCACCCCATCACTGGCACCAATGACAAACGGTATTTGTGAATCGATACCAATCTTTTGGGCTAAATCTGGATTGCAGTTGCTAAATATTTGGGTGGTTGGTACGAGTTCAGATAATTGAGCTGGTGTTATACCAGCAATTTTTAAAGCTTCCTCATCCCAATCTAGTGTTTTTAAGTCCATCATACCCATGCACGAGGCGATGGAATGATCAACAACATATTGATCAAAGAATTGTTTGAAGATATATTCTTTGATTCCAATATATTTTTTCGTTCTAATAGCAATTTCCGGATAATCATTCACAATCCATGTAATTTTACTTAATGGTGACATTGGGTGAATAGGTGTTCCTGTTCGTCTATAAACTTCATGGCCATTCAGTTCATCTTTGATTTTATGTGCCCATGCCTCACTACGATTATCTGCCCAAGTGATACAAGGTGTCAGCGGATGATCATTTTCATCCATAGCTATGACACTATGCATAGCACTGCTAAATGAAATAAACGATGGTTTTTTATCTGAATGCTGTTTCGTTATATTTGATATTGCTTGTAAAACAGCTTGGAAAATCTCTTCTGGATCTTGTTCCGCTGTGGATATATCCGGTGTGCGAAGTGGATAACCAATATTCTCAGTTTGAATGACTTCGCCTTTTTCAGTAAATAAAACTGCTTTCGTACTTGTTGTACCGATATCTATACCTAACATATAGCTACTCATGTCCTTGCTCTACTCCTTTAGATAACATTTGTTGTGACATCCAGAAATCTTCAACTTTCCCTTGAACATCATCAAAGTTTTGATGTAAGGCCTCAATCATGAGGGCTCGATCTTTTGATTCGATTGCTTTTATATAAAGCTCATGATTTTTAATAACCCGTTCAAAGTCTTCGTACTTTTCCTTGAAACGAGTACGCATTGATAAAAGGATTAAGCTTTCCATAACAGGCTTTAAATTATTCCAGATCATCAGGATGTAGGAATGCTCAATGGTTCGAATAATCGTTTCATGGAATAAGAGATCTTGATAAGAAAACTCATCAGAATCATGATATTTAATGGCGATTTTCATCATTTCCATTATTTTATTTAGTTCTCTTACTAAATCATTTGTGTCCATCTTTACAAGTCGCTCAAAGATAAACTTTTCTATAAGTAAACGAACATCATATATTTCTTCGATTTCTTTCTCGGTTAAACCAATGACAACTGCGCCCATTCTTTCTAAGCGAATAATATTTTCAGAAGCTAGTACTTTTAATGCTTCACGAACAGGTGACCGACTTACAGAAAAATCGGCAGCTAATTTATTTTCCGACAGGATGGTACCGCTTTCAATTTCACCTGCAATAATGCGCATTCTCAGTTCGCTCGCAACACGATCACCTGTAGAAGCTTTTGAAAGCCATTTTTCAGGATAAAGAAATTCCATTGATTTCGCCATAAATTCACCTCATGTTAATCAAGTATACTTGTATACAAGTATTATAACTCGGATTTTTAATTATGCAAGCGCTTTTATTGTTTGCTTTGGTTCTTTTAGAGGAAAGCCCCATAATTATTAAGCTAACAAATCGAATCGCCCCAAAAACTATTATTGTTGATGAAGAAGATTTAGGGAATGGAAAACTGAAGAATAAGATATCCAAGGACTTACATCAACATATTTACCACTCGGGTTTACAACTTTTTGAATCAAAAATATAGATGTTAAAAATGTAACAGTAACTGAATTTGAGCATAAAAAACTTTTAAAAATTGGAATTGTATTGTATTGTAAAGTATTGATTTTACAAATAGAAGCAGTTTTATATAATTAAAGACAAGTAAAGAGAATTTCAATGATTCACAGTAAAACGTGTAAAAAAACAACGATTATGTAGATTATTCAGACAACATTTCAACTTAAAGGTTATATAGCCATCATATAGCTATGGCGTTTCACATTTTTAAGATTCAAATTATATTTGTAATTAACATTGTTAGGAGGTATTTAAATATGGAGAAAGTGTTAGCATTGTTTAGTGATGCCCTCCTACTTGCTGCTCCAATTTATGAAGAAAACAAGCAGTTATGGGCCAAATGGAATAAATATTATAAAGAAGTACAAGAGAATCACGATAAATTAGTAACATCAGCTAATATGTCCCCTTCCTTTTCGACACTTGTTTCTTGGTTAGGTCAGAAACAAGAGCAAGGAATATCGTTGTTAAACATTTATGCCAATCTGAATAAATATAAAATTGAGATTCAAAATGTACTAGATAAGATCATTGAACAAGAATTCGAAGAAAAAGTTGAAGCAGTTGAACCAACTCAAATTTCAATTTTTGAAGATAGTCAGGTAACAGAACATATAGAAGATATATCGGATGATTACTATCCTGTAACCAATGACGCAATGTACTATCAATTACGTGATGGAATAGCAAAAAATCATTTTGAGGAAGATGAAGCAGTAGCAAAACCGGTATTACCATTAGAAACGAAAAATTCAAGTGGAGTTGCACAACTATCCTCACATAAGGATGAGGATTTGAGACTTGTTAACACAAACGAAGCAGAGAGATGGTCCATATTGGTCGATGGAGTAATTAGTAATATGGATGACCTTACAGCAGATTGTTTGGATACCATTACAATCCAGTGGTTAAATCAAGCTAAATCACCAGATGAATTTATAGATTTTAGTTATGAAAATGTATTAGAAATGTGCAATATGCCAAAAGCATCTGCAAATGGTGTAGAGTATTATCGAGCAGAAGATAAGATAAAAATAGCACAACGTATAGCAGCTTTAGCTAGTATCTTTATTTATTTGAATGATGATAATGAAGTTGTAGTACTGAATGATCAAGCAGAAACGGGGCAGCAATTCGAAGTAAAACGTGAAGTCATTAAAAGGCTATTCGTACTCGATTCAGTAGTGTTATGGAGAGATAAGAATACTAATGAATATATGGGCATAGAATCCTGTAAGATTAAACCAGGTAGTTTCTTATCAGGCTATTTGTATGGCTCTAATAGTACAACTGCTTTATTATCGAAAAAAGCACTAGAGTATAATAGCTATAGACATAAGTTTCATAAACGTTTAATTCGTTATTTATCATGGCAGTGGAGGATTCGTCAGCAATACAGTACTTTAAAAAGACCATACTCCATTGGTGGAGAAAAAGGTTTACTATCTGTAATGGGTATCAAAACTACGAATGGACGTCCACATCGAATTCGAGAACAACTAGAAAATGTTTTAATTGACTTAGAAAAGGAAAATGTCATTTCACATTGGGCATATGCAGAAGAATTGGATGAAACAAAAATAGGAGAACGCAATTGGTTTAAGAATTACTTTGAAAAGTTGGGAATCATTATTTTACCTCCAAAAGAATTAATGAATAATATAGATAGTATGGTGAAGAAAAAGACAATAGATACGCAAGAGAAGCAAGAGGAGCGTTATATTGCAGATACAGTAAAACAACCTACTTTAGGATCAGAGGATATGATTCGAGAGAAAATTATGCATCAACATATGCATCAAAATAAAACAATGCGTGAGATAGCAGATGAAATAGGACTATCCCCTGCTACGCTATCAAGATTCTGTAATAAAAAAATGAAGCGTATTTCAAAAAGCGTTAATGAAAAACTGAACAAGTGGTATGAGAGACAAATGATTATAGAGTCTATGTAAAAAGAAGCAGATACCTTTACAGAGGTACCTGCTTCTTTTTAGTTTGTTCATATTCTGCTGTTGCTTTGAAATAAACTTTGATTGAAAATACCTCACAGACTCGTACTTTATGGTAAACAAGGAGAATTCATTTTGAAAAAAGATTGATCAAAATGAATTCTTATCTAACAAATTTAAGTTTCGATTTTATAAAAAGTTTGATTATTTTCTATCTTTATTCTTCAACAAACGTGCCCATTTCTTAAACAACATGCATCGTATTATAATTTAGACATATAGACAAAACCCTAAATTACGAAGTGTCTTGTAGCTCTTTGGATATCTATTCGCGATATTGTGTTCATACACTACCGATGGATACGTTTCCGGATAAATTCTCAAGAATGTCATGTAACCTCTCAGCAAACTCTTTATGATGCACTGTGTTATAGCCCACATGATGTCCTGGAAACTCTGTGAATTCTGTTCCGAGGTGTTCTGCTAAGTTGAATGCGCAATGGTAAGGAAAGGATTCTCGTGAAATACTTCCACCGGCTGGACGTACCTGTATTAATGCAGGTTTTAATGGGGGCTTTAATGCATCGATGTTTAAAGTATAGCTGAGAATTCCCGGGATTTCATACTCAGTGAAATAAATCGAATTGCCGAGTAGTCGCTCTGTTAGCATATCCTTCGATGGTCCGGAATTGCTATCATCAATATTTGACAATAACTTCATGACCTCACTTTGATGATTTCCTTTAAGGTCTTCCATGAAATTTATAGCCTGCTTCAACTCATTTTCAGGTAAAAGTTGTAATAAAACCGGTTCGTGTGGGATTAGTAACTGTACCTGCTCAGGATGGCGTATGCACAAATCAAGTCCGATGACAGCACCTGAACTACTTCCGAATACATAAGCCGGTTCATTGGTCAGATTGGCTAGCAGCCGGTGAGCGTCTTCGCTATGTGTGTGCACATGGTAATCCTCAGTTTTATTGACGAGATTGCTACGGGAATGACCACGACGATCGTAAGTAACAACGGTATACCATTTAGCAAGATGGTCGGCGATATTATGGAACTTGTCGGCATCACCACCCCCACCATGAATCAAAAGAAGAATTGGACCCGAGCCACGCACCTCATAATAGATGCTTGCTCCAAGTACTTGCAATGTTCCGTTTTTTACTATACTCATTTGTACATTCTTCCTTTCTTTTGTCATCTCCCTTAACATTACATGGTTGCTGAATGATATAAAATGCAGGAAATAACTAAGAAACAAATTCACCATAATAAAAAGCAAGGAGCATCATTTCACCTGTGCTTCCTTTTTATTCATTTAGAGTAGACAATTTTTTGATTGTTTCAATGGAGAGATGATATTCATCAGCTATTTGATTAATCGTTCTACCGTTTAATAGAAGCATTTCTTTCATCGATCAGCTTTCTTGTTCCAGAATGTGTACCCCGTCTCTGATGAGAGGTTTTAGATTTAGGAATATATATTGTTTCTTCTTGAACATACTTCTGAATTTCTAATATCAGCTTTTTAGGTAAAATAGCTGTTGCTTTTAAATAGCGCTTCTGCCAGCCCCATATCTGCCTGTATTAATCCATAAACGCGCTCAATTGCTCGGTGGATATCATGTGTACATTTGCACATAATAAGATTGTTAAATGATAAAGTCAGGAGGGTTTGTATGCAACATAATAAAAAAGCTATAGAAAAGTCTAGTTCTATTATGAAACTAAATTTTGCAGAAACTGATGCGAAAAAAGTGAAACAACAAATTCAAAATGATGTAAGAGAAGGACAAGGAGCAATGACTTCCCGAGAAGCAGGTGCAATGCGGGATTAATAAAACCACTCCTTACTGTTATTTTATTTTTCTAGTGAAATTTTAACCAGTAAGGAGCTATTCCTTAATCTGCTTTTGGTTCTTAAAAAGTCATTTTTTACTCCCAAATAACGTTTATTTCATGGAAGTATCTCAATTAAAGATAATCTAATTCTCGTCTGACTTTTCCAAAAGAAAGTTTAAATTGTCGTGATATAAACAATTCCAAAATTGTCTATTGTAGTCATCATCATTTATTAATACGTTAGTATCAAACTCCGCTAATTTGTTCTTTAATTCATAAAAATTGTTTGTTAGATCATGACTTTTGTCGTGTTCCTGCTCTATTAGTTGAACCCAAAACTTTTTAAAGTAATTGAAGCAGCAATACATTTTCTCTATAGAAGAATTGACAAAATATCTTTCTACTTTTTCTGTAATTTCATGTTCTAGCTCATATATTTCTCCTGTGGGTTGGTAGATAGTAATTAGATTACCTGAATCCATATTACTCCCAATAACAAGGTATCGTTTAAACTTCTCTAAACTTGTTAAAAACGCTTCTGTATATTCTTTATCCAATATCGATAAAGAAAAATCATTTTGTTTTGTCCATTCCACTACATCTAAAAGAAAACCATTTGAATAGGTGTAAAATTCTACATTGAGACATTCGAATTCGTTTTCTTTGATTTGATGATTAAGTAAAAAGTGTATACTATCAATGGGCAAATTTAATTTGGCTATTTCCAATGTCATTCCTCCAACCCTTAATCTTTCATCCATTTTCTCCTTCTACACAAACTCAATTAAATTTTAGCATAAAGAAATTGTCTCCTTGGGGAAAGTTACATATGAAATAATAAAAAGGTATGAGTTTACGACCCACACCTTTTTACTAGTAGAAATATTCGTTATATGCTTAGTATAGCAATCACGATTAATGTCACCTTCGATATATTGACTGAGTTTATCCTTAATTGCCGTACTTTCTGGAGTTACTTCTGCTACTTTACGATTGTGAAGATGAGAGCCACCTTCCATTTTATCTAAAGGTAATGTATTTTCATCATCTTGAGGAACAGTAGCAGCCATTTGTCATAATCATTGCATTGTTAAGTTAGATGTTGTATTTTTACCATTGATTTCTGCAGTTCGTTGAATTTCATGTTCCTGCTGATTATGGGTTACTGTCGATGTGTAAGCAGGCTCTCTATATTTTGTGGTGTATGCTTCGCCCTTGGCACTTCTATTGGAGTTTCAGTAATAACGGGTGCTTTGTTGTTAAGTTGAATAGGTTCTCTATGTTTACTTGTATCTGGTCCATTTTCTTTCTGAACAGCCATTACTTCATTACTTTTTGCGGATTCTGTTGTATTAGAAATAGCAATTGATGCTGTAGTACCTTCCTTTTCTAGCTTAGGAGCAGAATTCCTTGAGTAATTTTGCACAGACTGATTATTTGTTAACTCCCCTTCATTGTCAGTATCATCTTCATTAGTAATATCATCATAAACAAGTTTGTTCCTAACGGGATATCCATGAATCTTTGGTCATGTTCAATTGTTAATTGATTAATTGTTTGTGCAATAACAATTAAAGAAAATAAATATATTATTTTATTTAAAGCTGTATACAAGATTTATTTAGTACATCTATGTTTATAGTTTAGCTGATTTTAATCGCTTTATGGCTTTATATGTGAGTTATAGTGATTATATTGATATGAAATTGACAAGTTATACTGACAAATTTATAGAACTTAATTTCAAAGAAAACCAAATGAATCACAATTTTATGTGTTATTTCTGCAAATCTCAGAAATAACTATGGAATTAATAAAAGAAATAACGAAATATAACATGACATTGACATCCCCTTACCTTTCTGTAGACAATCAACAGAAAAATGGGTTATTAAAAAAGAAGCGGAATCATAAAAATCTGTTTAATAAACTAAGTCTTTCATATAAGTCTTTCAAATAGGTCGTGTAATAATTTGTGGTGATATTCTATTGACATGAAATTAATATAAAAGCATACAAAACCTTTAATTATAAGTGTTTATTCATACGTCTTACATGTAGTTTTTGCATACAAGACGTATGAACCTAATGACCATGATATTAGTACGTTATTTTAGGAGTAATATATATTAGAATTATAATTCTAGATAAAAATATACATAAATACTGCACTCATATTTATTATTTAATAGTTATTGTTAGTTATATGAAACCTGATATTAACATGTTTTGTTCACTTCTTATATGAACGGCTTTCATGTACGTCTTATATATTTGACATTGATATATAGGACGTTGTTTCAATTTTATATTTTGTAAATATTATATAAGTCTTGTATATAACAACTTAATATAAGTCTTATATATAACGACTTGATATACGTCTTACAATGATGTAATATATTTTTAGGAATAATTAACCAACGTTTTAAGGGGGGGACAACTTGAACGAGGTATTAAGCGAAAAATATAAACAAAACAAATTCACTGAGGAAGTTGTGGAAATGTTTGCAGACATTATTGAAGGAGACGAAATACTCTACAATGTATTTCATTACATAGGATCTCAAGTAAACAAACAATACCAAGAGACAAAGTATATGAGAGGAATCTCAATAAATGAAATAGTAGAAAGTGTTGTTATTGATAGGAGAGTAAAGAAACCTAAGGGTAAATCCTATTCATTAGAACTTGAAAGAACTAACATTTCAAGAAGATCGGCAGAAGGTAGTGTTGCTACTTTAGCTTCAATGTCATTAATAACAGAAAAAATTATGCATCCGTATAAGTTTTTAATTTCAACTATTAGGGGACAACAAGTATTAGTTGAATTAGGGAAACGTAAAAAAAGTAATGAGAATAAGGGAGAGATAAAATAATGGCAAAAAACTTTCTAAAAAACGAAGTAGCTGTGAAAATGACTATGGTTGGTTTTGGTCAAGCTGGAACTAGAATGGTAGATAAATTTGCTGAGTATAAGCATACAGACGGTACAGCAGTTTATAATTGTCTAGCATTGAATAGTAATGATGGAGATTTAGCTGAACTGAAAAATGTGCCGAAAAGTAACCAAGTTTCACTAAAATTAGGTGGTTTAGGTAAGAATCCTGAGCGTGCTGTAAAGGTTTTAGAATCTAATGAAGAAGCTAAAGATAAACTAAAAGAATTTATAACGGAACGTGTTAGACCAACTGATGAATTAGTACTATTTTTTGCAGGTTTAGGCGGTGGTACAGGTACATCTACAATTATTCAAGCAATTGAAGAATTCTCCGCTTTTCATAATAAACCTGTAATTGCTGAAGAACTTAAAAGTATGGCAATGAAAATTCCTAGAGAAGAATTAATAAAAAATCAACAAAAGTATGCAAGAATTGCTTTCAATAATGCTATTGAGCGTAAAGATTTCATTAAAATGGGTATTGTAGTTACACTTCCAGTTAGAGCGGATGGACCTGATGTACTGAGACAGGTGAATAAATTTTCACAAGAAATTTGGAAGTTAGCTAATGATCCAGCAAAAGGCGTTGCATTTGTTGTATTTGCAGATAACCAACACTTCTATGATGAGTTTAAGGGATTAAACGAAAATGAGAAAAAAGGCATTGGAAACTCACGAGACTATGCAAACCAACGAATTGGAGATATTATTCATGAGTTAAATACAGCTGCAAATGGTTCAGGAACATCAGTAATTCTAGATTCTCAGGACTTTAAACGAATTTTACTAGAAAGAACAGGCTGTTTAGTAATTAATAAGGTTTCACGTAATATGAATCAAATTGAAAACAGTAAAGAAATTGTAGATATGTTCTCAGAATCATTGAAAGGAAGCTCATTCCATCATCCTATTGACCTGATGAAGACAAATGAAAATGGAGATTTAGAGGCATCAAAGGTACATCATTTTGGGATGTTAGCAATTTTAGATGAACAGAAGAACATTGATGATTCATTTATGGATGATGCAAAAGTAGAAGTAACAAATAAACTACCAATCAATGGAACTGTTTTTAATGGTTATTTAGTGAGTAAAAATGACTTTATGGGTAGCGTGTATACTTTCTATAAGACAGATGCACTACCATCTCGATTATCTAAAGGATTAGTTGAAGAATATAATGAATTTAAAGAAAAACAAAGTCAAATTCAATATACAAAGTCTCAAATTACTACTATTGAAGCGCAAGATTCGGACGATGATTTCAATATTAATTTTGGTGATTACTTTGAATTAGAACCAGATAAAGATGAAGAACCACAAGCTCAAAATGATGAAGAATTAGCGGCATTTATGGATCCTGATAAGATGTTCGGAACTAAATAAAAAATAAGCCTGGAATCTTCCAGGCTTATTTTTCTATTTTCATTACATTTTTCATGTATTCAATCATGTTCTCATCAATATAGTTTTCTATGAAAAGTTGTTTTCTCGCAAGATCTTCCTCTTTTTTAAACCAACCAACTTTTTTTATACGAGTTTCTTCTGGCTGTGTATTCCACTCGTTTTCAGCTTGTTTTCTTAACTCTGTACGCGCCCTATGTTGAATAATTATATTATCTAGTCTTTCTTGTCTTTGGCGCTCTTTTAACTTCTCAGGGTCTTCTGGTTCAGGTAGCATGGCACGTATAGCCTCTTCAAACTTTCCTTGATACTCTAATTCAATGTTTTGTAAATGCATTTGAATCTTTTGCTCTACTATTTTTTCAATAGTCGCTGCAGCTTCCTGCATGTTTAATTGGGTTGAGACTTCACTGGTTTGATTTTCTGGAGAAACTGGTCTTAGTTCAAATTGATGTGGTAAAAGCTCAATAATTGCATCTAGCGACCACTTTTCATCCCTCTTTAGCTTGATAAATAAAGCTATGTCTAAATCCAGTGTGTTATATAGCTTTTCATTTGTATTATTGGTTCTTAATGTTCCGTGTAACCCCTTTTCCTCTAGGATATTGAACCAATTGTATACAGTGTTATGATGTCGGCCTACTAGTTTTGAAAACTCTGTTATTCGCCAAGCTTTTTCAAAAGTATCTTCATGACTAGAGTTTGTATTATTTGACTCCATATGTTCAGTTGTATTTTTGTTATCTTGTTCAATCATCGTTATACCTCCTTGAAATATAATGGCCATAGCAAAATGTAATTAACATATAAAGTGAGATTGACATGTTAAGTGTCTTTCGACGATATAAACCTTAATACCTTTATCAATCGACATTCACATGAAATGTGTCATTGATATATAAAGTATTACTTGTCAACATAAAGTTGATAAATAAGGGTTTGGAATTAACTAATGTTAATGCCCTGTTAACAATCCATTAGTTATTAATGATTATTGTTGCTATGAAATTAACAAATTAGTCTACAATATATTAATGATAAGAAAATATTAGTGATTTGTAAATAAATTATAAGGATATAGCATTAAACTTAAAGACTTAAAAGCTAAAAAGTATGTATAAATCTAAAGAGAAAAGCCCATACTAATAGTAAATAAAGGCCTATATTTATTATAGTTTATGACACTCGGTATTAGAAAAACAAGAACTGTATAGCTAATTGGTTTCGGTAGGTCTTTAGAATGCACGTGAAGGCTATTATAGCTTTTATGCGGTTTAATATAAACTTACTTAAGGGCATCACCCTTTACAAGTGATCTCTATATAATCAAAATTGATTTATACAATTGCTACTTTTAAATAGGAAGTAATAAAAAGTGATTCATTGTTTTTTATTACTATCAAAATGTTTTCAAGAATGATATCTTCCGCAGTTTATGCAGTGAATTTTACTATAGAAAAAAGCTCTTTAATAGATGTAGAATCTAAAACTCTATCTGTATGTATATTCTCAACTTTAGAACCAACAATTGTTAATGTTATGTCAATACTAATTAAAGATAGTTGACATAATAATACCGAAAGAAAAAACGCTTAACATGTCAATCTCAGGTTATATATCAATGATAAAAGAAAAGAAAACTGTTATTTTTTTGATGTCACTAATAAGAAATAATCATTTGTATGGCTTTCTTGTTAGCTTCTAACCACAATTATAGTTCTTTTAAAGTGTTTTTTGACTTTTCAATAGAAATCTGTTGTATTAGATAAATTTATAACTAATTCAGATTTTGGATCTTCGAGAGTTGCATTTATGCGTATTTCAACCACTTAATTGTTAATGTTATATTAATGTTAAATACAAATTGTTGATATGAGATTAACAATACAGACAGTATTCCTGTCTATTTGTTGTTTTTTATCTCTATGTAAATGATAGTTAAAGGGTGAAAATCATTGAATTGCTGTAATCATTTATTACTCAATTGAATTTTTAACTATTTTTTGATAGTGTCGAAACATTTCCCGGGATAAATCTTCACTAGATTCGCTTTGAGAAAACTACCGCAGAAGAAAAAACAGCCAATAGAGACTTTGAAATCTTGAAAGTTATAAACAGTTCTTCTTTTTGATGTCGGATTGTTAATGTTATGTCAATCTTAATCAGAATAATATTGATAACAAAAGAAAATAATTACTTAACATGTTAATCTTACTTAACATGTTAATACCAAATGAAAGATTGGAAATCAGTTGTCGTTTCATCGGTATCAACATGAGATTGATAGTTTTATGTTGTTTCTTTTTTTATATCTTATTAGCATTGAAATATTTTTAATGCTAGTTAATCACTTAATATAATTCCTTACAATCTATTGCAATGGACTAATGTTCAAATAATATAGATCTTGAAGTTTAGATAAGCACAAACATTTCTGTTAAGTGTCCGCTTGTTAATATTATGTTAATGTCAATCGATGGATAATAGTGATAAAGTTGGCGCGCTTCGGTTGATATGTTAATCTTAGTTGATATGTTAATGTTAAATATGGGCGAGATGTATTGATTTTCTATTGGTATTAACATGAAATTGATAATTATATGACTGTTTTATAGTCTTTGTTCTAAATTGTTTTTAAGTAAGACTAAATAATTTTAATTAAAATACAATGTTATGATGTTTGTTTACAAGGGATTGATTATGGTTAACAAGTATACACTTAATAGCGCATTTAATTGTTTAGTAGAGAGCATACTGTACCAAAAAAGGTAATTGGAAAACATTAATGAACGTAATAAGGGGGACCGTTATAGCTTGGTAAATATAGATTGCTAGAATTGTATCTAATTCCGAAGAAGTTTGCGCTTCAAAAGGTCCCAAAGGGCTTTTTTTATTTGATTTAGGGAAAAGGAGATATGTGATGTCAATTGAAAAGTTAGCAGTAAGTAGAATATTAAGAGCAGTGAGAAGCATGAATAAGGGGAGTAATAAGAATGATGGAAATACAACATGGTGTTTACGAAGTGACTCAATTATTAATCAAAGCAAAGGGAGGTAATTGACACTCCCACGGCTAAAGCCACAAGCTGACTAATGTCAGTGGGATTCTTACTACTAAAGGCGAAGTCTATTTCTAGTATCGCTGACGTGCAAGATTGCGGTGTGCCATTACCACTCGGTATCCAGTGCATATAGCAGATACGGCACTCATTCTATTACCAAATGAGTCAGATTGTGAGTTCTCAAATGTGTTTTAGCGTCTTGTGCTTGACGACTCAATACATTTTACGGAGTAGAAGAATTTGTTACTCCAATCTCATATGTATTCTGTTTTTAGAGAACAAGATTGTTTTAGGGACTTTTACTTGTCTATTATGAAAATGATACCATTTCAAATTCTTGATGTGCGGAACATACATTCGGTGTTTTATTTGTACAGCGCATTTGACTTCACTCTCATCCCACCCCACCCCTAAAGTGGGTGCTATCGCACCGTAGTGGGATTTCCTGTTCGGAAAATCTGTAAAAGATGCGGAGTTACCAAGATATGTAAATTCTGGTGATGCTGGTTTTGATCTTGTAGCAGCAGAGGACACGATTATTTGGCCGGGCCAAACAAAGGTTGTACAAATGGGATTAGCTTTGGAGATCCCACCAGGATATGAATTGCAGGTACGCCCGCAGTGGTATGACGCGTGATTCTTGGAACTGAGGATAGTGGTTTTAAAGGGGAGGAGTGTATACTTGTTGATTACACTGAATTCCCTAAAGAGGCTAGCATGCAAGCTAATGTAATTGAAAGAGGGAATCTGGAATTCGGATTAACGGAGGGTGAAATAAAAAAGGCTAGGATTTGCTCCTAGCAAAGAATTATGTCGTACAGAAAGGTAAAACCTAATGTTTGCAATTTCATTATATAACGTTTCTGGGGTGGAAGGATTAAATCATAGCAATCTTTACGTAACTTTTACATGTGATTGAAATATTTGATAACAAAGACATGGATTTATTAGAAATTGAAATTATTAAAGGGATTTCTGCATATGGAAATCCTAAATATAATGTATGCGGTAAAGAAAACTTAATAGTACCGAGTTACGTGATTATTGATTTAGATGAAGATACTACTTACTAGGAATAGAGCTCCTAGCAAAATTAAAGAATCAACTAAAATTAAGAACTGGTTTTTCTGTGGTTTTCGAAATTCCCTTATTAAGCTAAAAATGACACTCATTCCGAAACAAATATATAATAAAATCATTATTGTTCCTGACATACTTAACACTCCTAATATATTGATAAATTAATTATATATCTAAAAGTACGTGTGTGTAAATTTTTAACAAAAAAATTATTGGAATAAAAAAATGGCTCTTACTATTACGTAAGAACCCCATAACCGAAGAAAAAAAGTCGTATGTGAAACCATGCGGTAATCACAATAATATTTTAACATTCAAATATATAGTCGTCTATACATCGAATTGAAAAAATATATATTTAAACGAAGGAGCCCTAGATTTAGGGATCTAGAGCTTCTTGTGTGGGTATAATTCACACAATTTATGAAAAGAAAAGAACCTACTGAAGTTAACACATAAATGTTTCATAAATGTATCAAAAAAGTGAAAAAATAGTTATTTGAATAGAAAATGACAGATGAAATATTAAGATTGTATCAGCTGTCACTAAAAAAATTCATTTTTATTAGTAGGTTTTTAGTTGGTATTTTTACTCCTTTTAGAAGGAATTGTACCAAATATTGCTCCGATTAAAGTCATAAAAATTGCACTTCATGCTGCAAATGACATAACTACACCTTCTAAAAATAACTTATTGTAACTATTTAAAGCTATTGTTTCTTAGTCTTTTTAATAGAAATGATGATTGCAACAACTGTTAAGAAAATAAGAGGAGACCACGAAAAGAAAGACATTTAGTATCCTTCTTTCGATATTAATTTTAAATATTGTATAAATCAATTATTACATGTTTATAAATTTAATATATAATGTTGCATATTGAATTGTAGGACATGGGGAGATGAAGACGATAGTTGAACCAAAACACCATTTTAATAGAGAACATTTCACAGGACCCGATTAGGGGGACGGGTCCTGTGAATGGAACGATAGATTTTTACGGGATTACCAATAGATTACCAAAAAAGGTAATTGAATTCCATCAATTAGGTGTTGAGAAAGCTTTTTATAAATGCTTTATTTTACATAATAAGGCAGCTAGCTAAAGTAGCTAATTGCTCGGTTGTACAATTTTAGAAGTTTCACTGGATACAGATATATGTTGTAAAAAAAGTTACAACTATATCATAAACAAATATTAAAATATTATATATGAAAGAAAAATAAATAAAAATTTTATTTTGTTTATTTTAAAAACAAAAAAGAGCACTTTATTAAGTGCTCTCGTGACGAGATCCATTTTGTGAAGACTACTTTATTTTATAAAGAAAGGAACACAGAATATTATATGCGTTTCTTGTTAATGGAGTGTATTTTTACAGGCAAAGAGCAGCCAGCAAAAGCTAACTGCTCGGTTCTCCAAGGGGGAACAAGGAGAAAATCTAATGTCATATAAAGTATTGACGGAATATTGAGTTTTATTCACGAGAGATTATATTCCGAAATTTGGATTATAATAGTCGATATTCTCCATATTGACCAGAAAAGAACTAAAAGTTCTAGTGAAATTCCAAGGGTTCTTTTCTTAGTTTTTTGAGATTCTTTTATCAAATAGCCAACAGCACTAATTGCTATAAGAATAAAAAGAATAAGTTCTAGTGTAACTGGCATTTAATCTGCTCCTAAACAAATTATTTTATATATAACAATTATAAGATATTTATTGATTATTAGTAGTGAACATTTGAAAAAAATTATCCTTTTGTCATAAATAAAAAGGCAGTTGTTTCCGCAACCACCTTTCAGTAAAATAAAGCACTTTTTCAGGAATAAAATATGGATGATTCTTGAAAAGGTTATAGGGTTTAATCCCATTTTTATAATTCAAGTGACGAACTTAATTTTAAGAAAGGTATGACTACATTATATGATAGCTTGTCAATAATGGTTACGAGTAAAAAAGCAGTTAGCAAAAGTTAACTGCTCAATACAAGGAGATACAAAGAAAATTACTTCAAATGAGTATTGACATACAGCCTACATATAGTATTGACGGAAAAATTATTTTAAATCCAAGTTACTTAAAGTAAACATTCCTACAGATACAATGGCTGCACCTACTGAAGAACCTAGCCAATCTCTCCAACTTAATGTATTTAAAGGTGTATCTGTTAGATCTATAATTAAGAAGATAGCAAACATTAATACACCAAATACTAAGCATCCCCAAAAAGTTTGTAAGAATTTAATTATCTTCTTCCGGAATTTGTTCATATAAATCATCCTTACTAATATTTTGTATTTTTATAAATAAATTATTGCATGTATGGAAATTGAAAGTAAAGAATATGCAATATTACATATTGAAACTTAACGAACTAATCATTTTATAGACAGTGAGGAATAACAATATGATTTAACAGCAGAAGAGATTACTGAAAAATTAAGCGCATAAGTAATCAAAAGCATCCATAACGGGTGCTTTTTTCTTTGTTATATAGAAATTACACATTAAGCATATATGTATACGCGTTGTTACGATACGCTAAGGAATAGTAATAAAAATATGAGACCAATAAAACCGTATAAAAACCAAAAGAATCCTAAGACGGGGAATATTTTATGAGAATTAAGCATGCTAAACCTTCTTGGAGATATAAAGAATTATAATATATCGTTGGTCTATATAGAAGGGAAAAAATTAATTGGTACATGTTAAACGAGGGGGTGAATAAAATGGACATTTGGGTTAAAGGATTCTACATAAATAGGTAGAATCTAATTGGTTAGTTCACATTTTAATCAAAGGGGTACAAATTCGATGCGACGTGAAAAGGATTTAATGAAACAATGGAAGGTAGATTTGCAAGCTATTCAAAAAGAGAAGAGACTGAAGAAGAAGGCTAAGAAAAAGAATAAGTAATATAGCATTCCGGGTAATACAGCTGACTTCATGGATGGCAAGAATACTTATCGTAAAGAGAATGGGGTATGGAAACAAAGAAATAAATAAAGTGAGGATAAATGATTTTGATGAAGTGTATGGCAAGTACCGTAGGCGCTGCGGTGTTCTGGTTAGCGTCTTGTTTGATGTTAAGGAAAGATAAGGGGTGAGATAGACTTGCAAATTGAAATATTATTAGTCTGAAACATAGACTAGTAAACAAACTATTTCTACCTTTTAATCATAGAATATGATGAATTCTATTTTTAGAGGAGGGAATCATATCTATGGGATGGAATAATAATTTTAGGCATTCTCGAGATTGTAATAGATTTTGGGATGATTTAGTATTTTGCGGATGCGGCCGTAGACGAAGAAGAAACGATTTTAACGACTGTCATTGTAGACGTGACTGCGATTGTGATGAGTGTCGTCGTAGACGTAATCATGACCGCGATCGTGAGCATAATCATGGTGACCATCGAGATTGGTAAATTCTTTTGAAAGAGTGCATATTTTAATAGCACTCTTTTTTATTATGTTTTTTAAGTAGTACTTATTAATTAGAAGGATGCAGTTTCAATCTAGAAATAATAAGCAAAGCTAAGTTAACCAAAGCTAAAAAGATATCTATACAAATGACCCAAATTTCATTTTTTATATAAGAATTAGCTAAAAGCAATAAAAATAAACTAATTCCTGCTATTAAACCCACTTTGTTTTCTATTACTTTTAACATACCCTCATCTCCTGCTGTTTATTTTGCATTATTCGTAATGCGGAAGATATAAATATTAAAAAAGATTTTAGTAGTTAATTGAATAAAAATCTACAGTAAAAAGCCACTTTAAGTAGCTATATTATAACCAATTATATCCTTAAAATTTAACATTTTTGTATTTTCTATATTATATATTTTGAATTTGATTTTTTTCTGATTTTTAAAAAGAACATACAATTCAATGGCTGAAAGGCTTCTCAGATATTGAGCTTATTAAATCTGAATTTCTTATAATTAATCCAATATTTGATATGTATTTCTCTCAAATGCGTTGTAATGAAATTTCACGTACCAAATTTTATTATATTTTTATAAAATAAGTTAATAAAGGGATTAAAGTAATATCATTATGAAATTTACATTTAATTAGTAAAAACAAAAATTGATGGTCTTGGTAACGTGAGAGAATTAGCAATTGAGGCACAGCAGTCAGCGAAAAGCGAGCATTTAAGTGTAGATTGTTTAGTTTTTTGGATGGGAACAACAGTAATTGGATCAATTATTGCTGGAACAATCGCATTGCTTTTTAAATTCTTAGGAAAGTAGGGATAAATAATGAAAGAAAAACTAAAAAATTGAGGATTATGGATAGCTTTATTTGCACTGTTGGGAATGATAATAATGGATACTGTCCCTAATTTTAATTTAGGGCGATATCAAGAGTATGTAGACGTGATGTTGGTTATTTTACCTGCTGCAGGTGTAATTTCTAATCCTAATGCTGGTAAATGGTTTGCTGACAAACAATATGAAGGAGACGATAAATAATGGGTTACATTGTAGATATTTCTCATCATAACGGTAATATCGATTGGGGCCAAGCAGCTTCTCAATTGGATTTAGTTATTGCTCGTGTGCAGGATGGTTCAAGAGTTAGAGATAGAATGTATCAAAAATATGTACAGGCTATGAAGCAACGAAATGTACCATTTGGTAACTATGCATTCTGTCGTTTCGTTTCTGAAAATGATGCACGTGTAGAAGCTCGTGATTTCTGGAAACGTGGTGACAAGAGTGCAACAGTTTGGGTGGCTGATGTAGAAGTGAAAACAATGGATAATATGCGGGCAGGTACACAGGCTTTTATCAATGAATTACGTCGATTAGGTGCTAAAAAAGTCGGTTTATATGTTGGCCATCATATGTATGCTCCATTTGGAATGGCAAATGTAAAGAGTGACTTTGTATGGATTCCTCGTTATGGTGGTAACAAACCAGCGTACCCATGTGATATTTGGCAATATACAGAAACAGGGAATGTAGCTGGTATCGGAAAGTGTGATTTAAATAAGTTGGTTGGAAATAAATCGTTAGCGTGGTTTACTAATCAAACTGTTGAGCAAGCAACAACACAAGAAGGAGTTGGAATTATAGTGAATAAATATAATAAAGTAATCACTTATGAGTTTGGTGTAAATTTAATTCCTGATATGGTTCAAATGATGGATAGTCTTGGATATACTTCTAAAATAGTTTCTCGTGGAGATCGTCGAGGGCTTGCGCATTTTGAGACAGATTATCGTCAAGGCAACGAGTTAGACAAAGCGACGGCGTGGTTAGATGCTAAAGGATTAAAATACTTCTATACAAAAGAATAGTTTGATGAACAAAAATAAGAGCTGTCATATGACGGCTTTTTTATTGCTATTATACTAAAATTTACTTATCGATAATGCTTTAAGTACAGGCTTTACAATTAAACCTATTAAACGAAAAGCTTTAAATATAGAGCGCACAACTTTCATGAAGGTGCCCGCTAAATCAAATAATATATCAAGTATGTATTGTGATAAGTTAATCTATCACTTTGCATGTTCTTCCATTTTCTTTTCAAGTGCTTTAGCATAAGCATCTTTAGTTTCCTGATTTAATTCATAAATTGCCTTATCCCACTGTTCACCGTCTTATATTATGTTTGTTCCTTGTCTTGCATCTATTTGACGTATAACAATCCTGATATTTATCATCGATACAGTTCTTATCGATTTGACCCAATCGTTTTTTCTATGAATGCAGAATATTTATTAACAGATAGGGCAATATACCTTTGTGAGAAATAAATGATTGTGAGGAGGATAAGTTATGAAAGAATTCGAGAATCCATTAACACCAGATCAGCTATTGACCTATGAGAACATGCGCGCCTCGGAATCGATGCCGACGGACCTACAGGAGTCGATGTCTGACCGGAGAATCCACATATCCGGGACCAATAGGAATGCCCAGGTAATAGACGTATTGGCCGAGGAACTCGCCTCGACGTCGTCGTTTTTGCTACCGGCCGGCATGTTTATCGGACGGCTGGGCCAGGATGGGCAGACCCAACTGTCGGTGCCGCAAGCGGCGGAACCTAATGACAGCGTTGTTCGGCAGCCCTTTAAGCCGGCGTGGCAGGATCAGATATATCACCCTAAGCTGGCTCCGCTTTCACCGGACATGGCGGTGAAGGGCCGTGAAGCCGAACGCATTCGGACGCACCGGCTGTATGAGCCGGAGAATCGCACGGTGTTTCGTCCCGAGGGATACCCGTGGACGTGCATCGGCCGTATCGAAGTCTTTGAGAATGGTGTTCTCAAACGATTAGGCACGGGAACTCTTGTCGGGCACCGGATCGTGGCAACCAGCGCGCATCTAATGCCGCGCGATGGCAGTCCCGGACGGTGGGGGATCCGGTTCGTTCCCGGCTACTTCGACGGCATCTCGACGGTGGGCAAGGCCTCGTGGACCGAATCGTACCGCGCACTCGTGAGCACCGTGACCGATGCCAACCAGGACCGCGATATCGCCATTATAAAGCTGTACGATCCGCTCGGTGATGCGCTTGGCTGGATGGGAATCAAGCAGTATAACGATGACTGGGAGGACCGCGGAATGTGGACCCTCGTCGGGTACCCCGGCAGTCTTACTCGTGGAGAGCGACCTACGCTCCAGTCCGGGATTTCAGTCATTGATGACGATCCCTCAGGGGACTTCACCGAAATCGAGCATCGTGGCGATGCCACGGACGGCAATTCCGGCGGACCGCTGTTCGCATCCTTCCCGAATGGCACGTACATGATTGGCGTCCACTCCGGCGATGAGTACCGCACGGTTGGTCCAATTGTGGCCGAGAACAACAACGTAGCGTCAGGCGGCCGTGGATTGGTGAACTTCGCGAATCAAATGGAACCGCTATAGCCCTGATAAATATAAAAAATTATGCTGGTTTGATCCTTCGCGGGATAACCTGCGGGGGTTTTTGTTTGCAATAAATAAGAATCTAGAATATCGTCTTTCTTTACAAAGACAAAACGGAATAAAATATCTAACAAACTGTCTGGTCGTAATACTTCTTCCCATAAATAAAGAGTACGGTAATTATCATAAATAGTTGGATTTCCTTTTCCACCATTATTGCCTTTATTGGGGTAGCATCACATGCCCATCAAGCTAACAAAATAAAATACCCCCAAAAATGAAAAAACGCGATTTATTCTTTCTGTAGAAACATAAGAATAGATCGCATTTTTTATGTCTAAATTTGTATCTGATAAATTACATTATTTTTTCGAGATATTTAAAGCTTTTTATCATAATATGTCTTACGAGATTTTGCTAGAGATTTCGTTTTGTACAACGACCCAATAAATATCGATTCCATACGTATTTGTATTTTAGATTCAAACGCATTTCAGTCCTATAGGTTTCCTGCAAAAAAGAATGGAATTTAATCTATTTATAGTGATTTTTAAAACATTATAAAATAGAACGGTATACATTTATATACTGTTCTATTTAGTTTAAACGTAATACATATTATACTTATAATAAATAGATATACGATATAACACTATGGCATAAAGAATATGTAAAAAGAGAATATGAAATGTTTATACGTTTGTATTAGCTAGGAATAACACTTTCATATTAAATTTATCACAAAAGAAAGAGGAAAATGAGAGATGAAAATCAGTTCAAGCATAAATAACAGGCTTTACCCTTTAAATACTACAGTTTTAAATAATACAGCTCCAAGTACTACAACTTCACGTATAGTGAACAATAATCAAAAACATATTCCTGAAAATAAGACTAGGGATAATCAACTTTCTGAAAAAAATGTAGAACAACATATTAATAACAAATATAATTCAATTAGCTCACAAGGTCTCTCTATATTTGAATTTCTTAAAATGTTATTGGATAAAGGTGTACCTATGTCGATAATAACAGAAATATTAGTGGGAATGGTAGAGGGGCATAGTAAGAAGAATGAAGAATCGGAGAAAGGATTAGATAAAGGATTAGATAAAGAATTAGAGAAAGGATCAGAGAAAGAATTAGTACAAGGATTAGAGAAAGAGTTAGTAAAAGGATTAGATAAAGGATTAGGTAATATTCAAAAATAATAACAATTTTTAGGTTTTTATTTTATCAAATATTCAAAATCTTTTTTAGGAATCGACTTTTCTTTTGGATTTTTTTCTCATCCCCCTTTAAAGTGTAAAAATACGCTATTCTTTCTGTAGAATCATAGGAAAGGATGGCGTGTTTGTATGTCTATTTCTGTATCTGACGAACTACAACTATTTGCACAGGAGATTCAGAGTCTCTTATCACCAAATACATTACAGAATCTAGCTAGAGATGTTGGGTTTGTACAGCGAACAAGTAAGTACCAAGCAAAAGATTTAGTATCTTTATGTGTATGGATTAGTCAAAATGTTGCCAAAACCTCTTTAACTCAGTTATGTAGCTGTTTAGAAGCATCAACAGAAGTGCTCATCAGTCCTGAGGGACTGAATCAACGATTTAATGCCACAGCTGTGCAATTTCTACAACAAGTGTTAGCCGAACTTCTCAACCAAAAGTTATTTTCAACTAAGCTGCTCTCTTCTCCATACACTTCTATTTTTAAGCGTATTCGTATCCTAGATTCAACTGCATTTCAACTTCCCGATGTATTTTCATCTGTTTATCCAGGTGCAGGAAGATGCAGTCGTACTGCGGGAGTGAAGATTCAGCTTGAGTATGATCTATTAAGTGGACAGTTCCTACATATTCATACAGGTCCGGGTAAACAACATAATCGAACCTATGGTTCTCTGTGTGTCCCAACTGTGAAAGCGAATGATTTATGTATCCGTGATTTAGGTTATTTTCACTTGAAAGATCTTCAACATATAAAAGATAAAAAGGCTTACTATATCTCTCGTATTAAATCAAATACACATATTTATCAAAAAAATCCCAACCCTGATTATTTTCAAGATGGAAGAATCAAGAAAGGTACAGAGTATATACAGATAGATATGGAGGTCTTAATGAACTCACTTCAAACAGGACAAACATGCGAAATATCCGATGCTTATGTAGGAATGACTGATAAAGTACCAACTCGTGTGATTGTTCATCGGCTAACAAAAGAACAACAACAAAAACGATTACAAGATGAAACTGTAAGAGAAAAAAAGAAAGGAATGAAGTATTCTCCTCGTAGTAAACGACTTAGTGGTATCAATGTATATATGACAAACACCTCTATAGATATTGTCCCGATGGGACAAGTACATGATTGGTACTCTTTACGTTGGCAAATCGAAATTTTATTTAAAACGTGGAAATCATTCTTTCAAATTCATCAGTGTAAAAAGATAAAATCAGAAAGGTGGGAGTGTCATTTGTATGGACAATTGATTGCTATTCTACTCTGTTCTTCTATTATGTTTCAAATGCGGCAATTACTTCTTATAAGAAAGAAACGAGAACTGAGTGAGTATAAGGCCATATATATGATTAAAGATTATTTTCTTCTTCTTTTCCAAGCTATACAGAAAGACACCCAAGAGCTATCAAAGGTTCTACTTCGCCTGTTCAATCTCCTACAGCAAAACGGGCGGAAATCTCATCGATATGAGAAAAAACGGTCTTTGATATATTAGGTGTCTTTTACAATTGTACCATGTCTGATAATCAAGCCGCTTAATTCTAAAAAGTGAAACCCGTTAGGGTTTATTTCGTATGCAAATTTTCCAATCATCTACACTTGCCTTTTAGAAAAAAGAAAAAATCTCGCCTAAAATTGAATTTACATAAGCTTAGCTTGATAGCGATGTGGCGGTACCCCTTGTTAAGTATTAAAAAATAATAATTATAAATCTATTTTATCCTAACGTTAAGGTGGTACTGGTTCTTTTATTGTTCGTAAACATTATTATACAAATCAAATCCAATGTTTGTCCCAATTTTAGAATTATTTTCTACATCTACCCTGTAATATTTAGGAACAACTATAAATTTACCTGAATCGACTTTGAATAGTTTATAGTACCATTCACCATTTTTTTATGTTGCGTGTTAATTGGAATAGTTGCAACTGTTTGATTAGTTTCTGTATCTATCAGGTAATAAGTCATGTTAGGTGTTGAATGGAATCATTCAAAAAGCAGAAAATAATAATCTAAAGGAAAAGAAAATTGTTTTAACAGGGGATTATCGAAAAATAAAAATAAACAAAGATTTATTAAGAAAAAATGAAAATGAGTACGCACAAGATGAAACGGAAGAAGAATTACAATCTGTAAAGATAGAAATAAATAATGTAAAGAAAACAATCCCATTACAAGATGAACTAACAGATAAAATTGTAAATGAGATTGAAAGAATTGAAGCAAATAAAGTATATCAAACAAATGATGAAAAAGAAAAAAGTGAATCGGAAATTCAAAAAAGAAAGCTACAAATAGAACAGTATAAAAAGAGAAAATTAGAGCTAGAAAACAAAACCAAAGAGTTAGAAGCAAAAGAGAAAAATCTTCAGAAGAAATTAGAAGATCAGCGTAAAAAGTTTAATTTAGCAGAATGAAATTAAACTATTTTAAAAGATAAAAAGAGATATAAACATTACGAATATAATTATCAGATAATTTTTCGGTTGTATAAAAAAGTTATCAGATAATTTTTTTGCCATTATATAAGGAGTTGTGATTCAAAATAAAGGTTTGAAGAAGTACATTGAAACTGCATTGGATTTACATTGAAACTAGATTGGAAATACATTGAATTTCTCTTTCTGATGATATCACATTTTTGTTAGGCTCTGCCTAACCTGTCACCCTCGGTGATAGCAAAAAACCCTTATGCTCTTTGCAATTAAAATCACTAATTTGGAGGTCTCCCCTATGAATGTGTTAATCCGTGATCTTGATGCTAGTTTAGTGAAACGAATTGATGAACTAGCTAAGGCAAAAAAGATTTCCAGACAGGAATTTTTGCATAGATACATTAGTAATCTTGCAGTACTTCAAGATATGAAAGACCTTCAAGATAAACATATAGAATTACAAAAACAAAACATGATCCTCATAAAACAAAATACACAAACTATGAATCGTGTGTTACGAGTTATTGAAGAGGTTGAATTGGATAATGATTAAATAAAAATATGCAAAGGAGCTTAAATATGTCTAAGAAAAAAGTGGATAAAACTTATTATGTAAATGAAAATACAGTTGCTTATATAAAGGAATATGCAGAAGAGAAAGGAATCAAACCAAGCCATGCATTAGAAAGAATTGTAGCTGAACATCAAAACTAAAATCATGATCTATTAGAATAAATTAAAGGAGCAGTTAAAGAAGTAGTTCACGAAGATTTAGGAAGAATTAGAGCTGGTACAAATCTAGCTGATAAACATACAAGGATGTTATTACAATTTGCAAATCATTATTTTGCAGTGAATAAATTTAAGGACCTCGCTACAACAAATCAGTATAAGTCTAGAGGAATCGTACAAGCAGAAGAGTTTGTTAAAGACGAAATTTCAAATGCTCGAATGAAAAAGATAGAGAGACAACAAGGTACAAGTAATTGAAATTAGGGAGGGAATGAATACGCCTGGTGTAGTAATTAAAAGTCAATTCTTATATTCCAAAAATGATTTGAGTAAAAATCAAGATAAAGAATTCGGGGATTATATTGATTATATTGGAAGAAAAGATGCTGTTGAGAAGGAAAGAAATGAATTTAGTTCTTATCAAGATTATAAGGGGGAACGAGGAAAAAACGTCTTCACTTTTTACAAAAGAGGAAGACGTTTTTTCATTGGATGGTAAGAATAGATTAAAAGAGGCCTTTAAAAAGGCACAAAAAAATAAAAGCGTTTTATGGCAGGATGTGATTAGTTTTAACAATGGATGGCTAGAGAAACACGGTATTTATGATTCAAAAACCAAAACGTTAGATGAAGAGAAATTAAAAGATGTAACAAGAAAAGCAATGGATGTCATGACGACAAAAGAACGATTACGTGATACAGCAATTTAGTCAGCAGCCATTCATTATAATACAGATAATATTCATGTTCATGTCGCAATGGTCGAACCTGTACCGAGTAAGGGAAGGATAATTTCCAAAGGCAGATTTAAAGGAATGCATCGAGGAAAAAGAAAACAAAAATCAATTGATGCAATGAAATCAATAGTAGTAAATAGCATTATGGATCGCAGCGAAGAGTACAAAAAAATTAATGATCTAATACGAAATAAAATTGTTAAAAGTAAAAAAGATGTAAACCTTTCTGAGAAAAGAAAAATGAAAAAGTTGTTTGACGAAATTATGAAAGAGCTACCCGAAGATAAGAAACAGTGGCAGTATAACTATACTTCTATTAGTCATGTAAGAGATAAAATAGATCAATTAAGCGGTATGTACATAGAAAAATATCATAAAAAAGAATTTGAAGAATTAAAAGAGAAATTA
>NZ_QPEL01000054.1:0-66168 GCF_008368965.1 Bacillus sp. AY2-1
CAATTAAGGCACTGTGCCAAAAGTTTAGATGGTAAATGAGATAAGGTTGCTTTTGGAAATAAATATTTAAGAATACAGCGGAACAAAATGGAGTAGCAAATGCGAATCCAAATAGAATTCTTCTTTTCCAATTCATTTTCTGATCAAAGGAGTAACGCTTTAATAAATATAAAATAAATAGTATACCTAGTATAATTATTGAAACAGACAAAGTAGTTCCAAGGATGCTAAAAGGCGGACTTGATAATGTATTGTTTTTTTCAAAGAGAAACATAAAAAATGAAATAATTGCATTTATGCCAAACTGTATAGCAAGAAGTAAGCTAATAGAAAATCCAATTAAAGAAGTTTTTTCTAACTTTGTTTGAGTTGGTAAAGCTGATATAAGTTCATCGCAATAAGATTGTAAATTATCTCCAAAGATGTCATAAGCGTTTTTATTTTCTGCTTGTGCTTCGATGAGGTGATCTAATATTTCTAGTAACAGTTCCTCCATTTGTTGCTCGGGTACGTTTGATATTCGAAGATATACTAACATATCACCATAAGCAGCCTCGTTTTCGGAAGTTAGAAGCTCACGTTTTTTATTATTCAATTCAATCATGTCTTGTGCATTCATCCCTATCACTCCCCCTGTAATAAGTTATTTACCGTAGTAGAAACCATTCCCCAGCTTTGTTTAAATTCTTCAAGTTGTTCTAACCCTTTATCGGTTACGTGATAATATTTTCGCTTTGGACCGAGTGAGGAAGCTTTTAATGTTCCTTCAATCAATTTTTCTTTTTGCATACGTAACAATAACGGATATATGCTTCCTTCGCTTACGAATGTAAAGCCGTGCTTATTTAATTTTGTACTCAGTTCATATCCGTACACTTCTTCTTGTGAAATAATGTATAGGATGCAACCTTCGAGCACACCTTTTAACATTTGGCTGTGCATGATTTCACCACCTTTTATTTAGGTAACTTGCGTTGCAAGGTAGCTGTTATCCAAATTATAACATTCAGTAACTTGCAAAGCAAGTTACTGAAGTGGAAAACTTTAATGCGTGTTAATTTTTCAATGCTTCCCATACTAACGAGAGGAGGGAAGCATATGAAACCATTTATGCCAAAACTCGTTTACTTTGAACCAAAGGCACTTGAATATCCACTTGGAAAAGAGCTTTATGAGAAGTTTACGAAGATGGGATTAGAAATTCGTGAAACGACATCACATAATCAAATTAGAAATTTGCCAGGAGAAAATGATTTGCAAAAGTATCGTAATGCAAAGGCTACACTTGTCGTTGGAGTGAGGAAGACGCTAAAGTTTGATACGTCAAAACCGTCAGCTGAATATGCAATTCCGCTCGCAACAGGGTGTATGGGACATTGTCATTATTGCTATTTGCAAACGACACTTGGGAGTAAGCCTTACGTTCGTGTGTATGTCAATCTTGATGAAATATTTGAGAAGGCAAAGCAATATATGGATGAAAGGGCACCTGAAATAACAAGATTTGAAGCAGCGTGTACATCAGACATTGTTGGAATTGATCATTTAACACATGCATTAAAGCGGGCGATTGAATTCATTGGAGAAAGTGAATATGGGCGCTTACGTTTCGTCACGAAATATTCGCACGTTGATCATTTATTAGATGCAAAGCATAATGGGAAAACTCGTTTTCGATTTAGTATAAATTCACGATATGTAATTAAAAATTTTGAACCAGGGACATCGCCGTTTGAGGAGCGAATAGAGGCTGCACGTAAAGTAGCAGGTGCGGGTTATCCACTTGGATTTATAGTTGCGCCGCTTTATATGCATGAAGGGTGGGAAGAAGGATACCGTGAACTATTTGAGCGACTGTACAATGCACTAAAAGATTTATCGATACCAAATTTAACATTTGAATTAATTCAACATCGCTTTACAAAACCGGCAAAAAAGGTCATTCAAGAGCGTTATCCGAAGACGAAACTTGAAATGGATGAAGAGAAGCGTAAATATAAATGGGGACGATACGGCATCGGAAAATACGTATATAAAAAAGATGAAGCAGCAGTATTGGAAGAAACGATAAGAGGTTATATAAATGAGTTTTTTCCTAATGCAGAAATACAATACTTTACTTAAGGGGAGTCTGTATGCAAATACAGATTCTTTTTTGTTTTATATATTTAGGCTCGTTTCCACCTTGTCACGTTATTCTTTCTGGTGTATCATTTTATTGATTGCTTCGTACGGAATAAGCAAAATGAACTTGGATGGAGGAAACCGATGCCTACCCCTAGTATGGAAGATTATATTGAACAAATTTATTTGTTGATTGATGAAAAGGGTTATGCCCGCGTATCTGATATTGCTGAAGCGCTTAGTGTACATCCATCCTCTGTAACAAAAATGGTGCAAAAATTAGACAAAGATGAATATCTAATTTATGAAAAATATAGAGGGCTTGTATTAACAACAAAAGGTAAAAAAATCGGAGAACGTCTCGTATATCGTCATGACTTGCTAGAGCAATTTATGCGTATTATCGGTGTGGATGAAGGTAAAATTTACAATGATGTAGAAGGAATTGAGCATCATTTAAGTTGGGAAGCGATTGATCGCATTGGTGATTTAGTGGAATACTTTGAACAAGATGCAGTCCGAGTGGAAACACTTCGCGGTGTTCAAAGAGCAAATGAAGAGAAAAGTAATTAAGGGGAACGTATGGCGTTTCCTTTTTTATTTCAATTCGAAAAGGATGGGAGAATTATGAAAGCAATTATTTTTGATTTTGATGGATTAATTGTGGACACAGAAACGATATGGTTTCACTCTTTCAGAGATGCTGTTCGTGAATACGGCGAAGAACTACCTTTAGAGGAATTTGCGAAATGCATTGGAACAACAGATGAGGTACTTTATGCATATTTAAATGATCAATTAAAAGAGAAGTTTAACAAAAGTGCATTAAAAGAAAAAGTGGCAACTTTACATAAAGAGAAAATGAAAATACCAAAAGCTCGTGACGGGGTAAAAGAATATTTAGAAGAAGCGAAAGAAATGGGATTAAAAATCGCACTAGCTTCTAGTTCGTCTAGAGAATGGGTTATTCATTTTTTAGAAGAGCTACAGATTCGAGATTATTTTGAAGTTATTAAAACGAGAGAAGATGTTGAGAAGGTAAAACCAGATCCAGCTCTTTATCGAATTGCAATAGAAGAATTAGGAATTAAGCCGTCTGAAGCTGTTGTGTTTGAAGATTCATTAAATGGATTGAGAGCAGCAATTGCAGCGGGATTAACGTGCGTTGTGGTACCTAATGATGTGACACGGAATTTACCATTTGAAAATCATCATCTTCGAATTGAAAGTATGAGAGAGAAAAGTTTAAAAGAAGTGCTTCAAAGTATAAAAAAAGACCGTATTTCCTAAAAGGAAGCACGGTCTTTCTTTTTGCTTTTTTTGCCTTCAATGACAGTTAAATGAGACTGTTTTCTTTTTCGTTTCAAAGTGGAAGAATTCCCTTTTTTACTTTTGTCATTAGAAGTATTTGACTTAAAGAAAGAATTGCCTAGGGGTGCTACATTTTGTTTCCCATGTTTGCGGTTCGATTGTTTTGCCGCACGCTTATATGAGCTTTGCGAATTTGCAGAACCACTGGAATTTGTAAACATCTTGTATAGCAAGTAAAAGATACCGACAACAAGTAACATGTACCCGATATTTCTTAATACACCCATGGGATTTGTAATAACAGATGAAACAAGGCCGAATATTGCCAATCCGATAATAAGCACAAATATAGCGAAAGTAAACGAACGACCGTTCATAAGGGACACCTCCTAAAAACGTATATTAAAATTAGTATATTAACGATGAGGAAAGGAGTTGAACACCATTTTTAAATAATTATTGTTTGTTCTCTAAACGTAATAATTCTTCAAACGATGCAATTGCTACTTCCACTTGATCATCTGTTGGTTCTTTCGTTGTTAATAGTTGTAGCCATAATCCAGGATATCCAAGTACGCGTAATACGGGAATATCTCGTAATCGATTTGTAAATTGCAATACTTCAAAAGAAATACCAAGTACAACTGGAATTAATAAAATTCTGTTTATAACTCGTGCCCAAAGAGGATCTGTAGGGACTAGGAAATAAACGAACATTCCAATAATGACTGTAAATATAATAAAGCTACTGCCGCATCTATAATGGAGACGAGTTTGCTTTTGAACGTTTTCTACAGTCAGAGGAAGGTCATTCTCATAAGCATTGATTACCTTATGCTCTGCACCGTGATACTGAAATACCCGCTTAATAAGTGGGGTTAAAGAAATAAAGTATATATAGCTCAATAATAGCATGAGCTTAATGACACTTTCGACAATGATTTGCCCAGTATGAGATGGGAAAATCGGTCTTGTTAATTCAGCTAATAGTGCAGGAACTGCTGTGAAAATGACTTTACCGAATATGAAAGATAAAACGCCAACAGCTGCAACTCCTAATACCATCGTTAATTTTGATTGTTCTTCTTTTTTATTAGCAATTTGTTCATCATCTTCTGGGTGGACGTCAAATCGTTCAGAAGCGAAGTTTAAATGCTTTGCTCCATTCGCACTTGCATCCACAATAGCGGCAATCCCTCGTAAAAATGGAATTTTTTTTAGGATAGATAATACTTTATTACGAACGCGTGGTAATCGATAAAATTCAATCGATTTATCTTTACGACGAACCGCTGTAACAGTATATTCTCTACCGCCAAACATAACTCCTTCTATGACCGCTTGCCCGCCATATATTTGTTTTGACTCTTCTGCCATGTTAACACCAACCTGTATTTGTTTCTCTCTTATGTAGAAAAAGAGGCAATTGTCATACTGGGTTCTGTCGTTTTGAAATAAGACAATCACCGAGTTTCCTTTATTTTATCGGCAAATACAAGTAGATGACAAGGGAAAATATTATGAGAGTCGGACATTTCTTATTCTTTTTATAGACAAATTTCGCAGGATTTAAACATGCTTCAAAATAGTTTCGGGCATACTATTGAGCGGAGGTGTCGATGTGAGTCAAGAACAATTAGGAACAAGGAATTTTGTGCAGATCGGTTTGTTTGGTGGAATCTTTTGGGGCGGGATATGGTATTTCCTTCATATATTTTCATTCACGGAGGCGGGACCGAATTATTTCCTTTTACCATTTGCGTTTGGAAGTTGGAAAGAGGGGGTATGGGGCAATGTGTCCGGAATAGTGTGTATGGGACTTCTTTCAATTTTGATTGCCTTTTTATATAAAGCATTTTTTGCAAAGTTTGAAGGGATTATTGCGGGAATTATTTATGGGCTATTTTGGTGGGCATTACTGTTTTTGGGGATGGGTTTAATGGCTCCTGTTATTAAAAGTGCGCTCCATTTGCCAAAAGAGACAATTGTAACGACAATATGTATTTTTATATTATATGGTGTGTTTATAGCATATTCTGTTTCTTATGCAGTAAATAGCAATAAAGTAGAACAAGAAGGGCAAGAGAAGACGAACTATTCAAATAAGTAACTCCTATGTTAAAATATTGTATAGATATTAATATTAAGGAGTTTTAAGAATATGAAAAAGTTACTCCTCGTAAACGGTCCTAACCTAAATCGCCTCGGTGTTCGTGAGGTAAATGTATATGGAAAGGGCACGCTAGCGACACTTGAAGCAGATATGAAGCAAGAAGCAGAAACAATGGGAGTGGAGTTAGAATGTTTCCAATCGAATCATGAAGGTGCCATTATCGACATTATTCATGAAGCGGAAGATATATATGAAGGGATCATTTTAAATCCGGGAGCATTTACGCATTATAGCTATGCGATTCGTGATGCCATTGCGAGCATTTCGATTCCTGTTATTGAAGTACATATTTCTAACATTCATCAGCGTGAATCATTCCGTCATGAATCTGTGACGGCAGCTGTTTGTGCAGGTCAAATTGTAGGATTTGGTTTTTATGGCTATAAGTTAGCGTTATTTGCATTAATGGAGAAATTGAGGGGGGCATAGAGTAATGGAGAAAATTGAAGGATTACGAAGTGCATTTGATGAGGCTGGCATTGACGGTATTTTGTTAACAAATGAACATAGTCGTAGATATATGGCTAACTTCACAGGAACAGCAGGCGTTGTTCTTATTTCAAAAGATCGTGCTCAATTTATTACAGATTTCCGTTACGTCGAGCAGGCAAGTAAACAAGCGGTTGGATATGAGGTTGTACAGCACGCAGGATTGATCATTGATGAAGTGGCAAAGCAAGTGAAAGAGCTTGGAATTCAAAAACTTGGTTTTGAGCAAGATACTCTTACATATAGTTCTTATTCAGTGCATAAGGAAGCGATTGATGCTGAATTTATCCCGACTTCTGGACTTGTAGAAAAGTTACGCTTGATAAAGACTGATTCAGAGATTAAGATATTAAAGGAAGCTGCACAGATTGCAGATGCTGCCTTTGAGCATATTCTATCATTCATTCGCCCGGGAGTATCTGAAATTGAAGTGTCAAATGAACTTGAATTTTTCATGAGAAAACAAGGAGCAACATCTTCTTCGTTTGATATTATCGTTGCTTCAGGTCTTCGTTCGGCATTACCGCACGGCGTGGCATCTGAAAAAGTGATAGAAACAGGAGATTTCGTTACATTAGACTTCGGCGCTTATTACAAAGGATATTGCTCTGATATTACTCGTACGATTGCAGTCGGTGAACCATCTGATAAATTAAAAGAAATTTATAATATCGTTTTAGAAGCACAACTACGTGGTGTGAACGGTATTAAAGCTGGTTTAACAGGTCGCGAGGCTGATGCGCTAACGCGTGACTACATAACGGAAAAAGGATATGGTGAATACTTTGGACACACTACTGGTCATGGAATAGGTCTTGAACTCCATGAAGCACCAGGTTTAGCGTTCCGTTCTGATACAGTACTTGAACCAGGTATGGCTGTAACAGTAGAGCCAGGTATTTATATTCCAGGTATTGGCGGCGTACGTATTGAAGATGATATCATTGTGACAAGTGAAGGTAATGAAGTAATTACGAAATCACCAAAAGAACTTATTATTTTGTAATACACAGGAGGATTTTTTTACATGATTTCAGTAAACGATTTTCGTACAGGTTTAACAATTTCAGTGGACAATGCCCTTTGGCAAGTACTTGATTTCCAACACGTAAAGCCAGGTAAAGGTGCTGCATTCGTTCGTTCTAAACTACGTAACATTCGCACAGGTTCTGTTCAAGAGAAAACATTCCGTGCAGGTGAGAAAGTAGAAAAAGCACACATCGAAAACCGTCGTATGCAATACTTATACGCAAGCGGTGAGGCTCACGTATTTATGGATAACGGAACTTATGAGCAAATCGAACTTGGTGAAAAACAAATCGAGCGCGAGCTTAAATTCCTAAAAGAAAACATGGAAGTAGCAATTATGACTTACCAAGGCGAAGTACTTGGTGTTGAACTTCCAAACACAGTTGAATTACAAGTTACAGAAACAGAGCCTGGTATTAAAGGTGATACTGCTTCTAACGTAACAAAACCAGCTACATTAGAAACTGGTCTTGTTGTACAAGTACCAATCTTCATTAACGAAGGCGAAATGCTTATCATCAACACTGGTGAAGGTAAATACGTTTCTCGTGCATAGTAAAAAAGCACTCGTGATAATTCACGAGTGCTTTTTTTATAGGAAATAGGGTAGATAGTAAATAACTGTTATTATAAAACTGACTAAAACAAGTGAAAGAGTACCCATAATAGATGGAGTCAAAACAATTTGAAATGGTTTTATTTCGCCAGTCTCAACGCCAGTTAATGTTTTACTTATTGCGTGATCTGTAATGTTATTTCTATGGTTACTCATAATAATTAACCACATAATTGCAAATATTGCTAAACTACCAAGGAAAAAGGTCTCTATAAATGACCAACCGACCAATAATGAAAAAAGATAAATAAGAGCTAATTCTACTACAACGGTTAAACTAACTTTCAATACCTTCATATTTTGCCTCCTCATTCTGTAATTTCAACCAATTTAAAAAATTTTCACGTGACACGACATGCAGAGAGCAAGGTGACTTTACTTCTTTCTCTAGTGCAGCGTGTTCGTCTGGAAACTTGTTTTCCACATGCAATGAAATATAAGGTAGTTTTTCTTGTGCTTTTAAAGAGCGGATATTATTCGTTTTAGCACCAGCAAATACGTAGGAAAGTTGTAAGTCTAAAAAGGCGATTTTAAAGATTTCTTTTTTAGCAGCCTCGTTATAGCCTTTTCCCCAGTACGGATAGCCGAGCCAACTACCAATGTGAGATTGCTTTTTCTCATTATTAATATGTTTAAGTGTGGTGAGGCCAATTATTTCATTTTCTTCATTCACAATCATTCTCGATAAGGATTTCTTTTGACGCTCTTCTTCTATTGCGAAAAGAAGAAATGTTTTCGTGTCTTCGATGTTTTCTACCGTTATCCCCAATGCATTTTTTATATGTGGATCACTTGATAGCTCGAAAATCACATTTGTATAGCATAAATCTAGTGGTAATAAAGTGACGTGCTGCATGGTTTAAACCCCTTTTAAACTAAATATACCATAATATACCATGAAATAATATGAATATTCAGATTGTAATTCAGACTTTAGAGAAAAATTATGTTTTTACTTCTGAAATAGACAACCTCTGCATATGGTTGTACAAATATATTCTTTTTTAGAATACGAAGTTAGTAACTGTTACGGGAGAAGGTGGAAGAATGAAACAGTGGCTAGCGGCAATGGAAACATCCGTGCTTGTTATGGGGGCACTTCGATTATTTTCAGGTAGTGCGGAGATATTTGCTGCTTTGCTTATGCTTTATGTGAATGATGCGAAGAAAGCGTTGTTTATAAATGGTATGTTGGCGTTTGTTGGACCTACCGTATTAATTTTAACAATGACAATTGGGATAGCGAGTGTAGCAAGTGAAATTTCTTTCTTGAAGCTCTTTTTTCTAGCGCTTGGAATTTGCTGTATTTTTATCGCATTACTGAAATAGTAAGTCGAGTATAGTGGGGAGAAGCCGATGAAAGAGGTATTAGAAGTTTTACCAAAAACGATGAAGTACTTAATTGAAGAATGTGAGCAATACGATGCTTTAGAGGAAATTCGTGTTCGAATTGGAAGACCGCTAGAGTGTATTGCACACGGAAAGGTGTTTTTTTATGACTATATCACTACTGCAGAGGATGCTATTTACTTATTGAATAAGTTAAGTCAATTCTCAATTTATACGATGGAAGAGGAATTAAAACGTGGGTATGTGACGCTTCGCGGGGGGCATAGAATCGGGTTAGCGGGAAAAGTCATTACAGAAAAAAGCGCAGTGAAAATGATTCGTGATGTCTCTTCCTTTAATATTCGTATTGCTCGTCAAAAAATAGGGATTGCTGAACCGCTTTTGCCATATTTGTATGAAAAAAGATGGTTAAACACGATGGTAATTGGCCCTCCGCAAACGGGAAAAACGACGCTTTTAAGAGATGTAGCACGTTGCATGAGTCAAGGGGTAAGTGCTTCGGAAATTCCTTCCTGTAAAGTGGGGATCGTTGATGAACGGTCAGAAATTGCCGGCTGTGTGAAAGGGATCCCGCAATATGATTTTGGTACCCGAGTCGATGTGTTAGACGCATGTCCAAAGGCAGAAGGAATGATGATGATGATTCGTTCTATGAGTCCTGATATTTTGATCGTAGATGAAATTGGTCGTAAAGAAGATAGTGAAGCAATTATGGAGGCAGTGCATGCAGGTGTTCAGCTTTTTATAAGCGCACACGGATTTTCCTATGAGGATGTTGTGAGACGTCCATCGCTCAAGGCAGTGCTAGAGCTTCGTATATTTGATAGGTTTGTGGAGTTGTCAAAAGCGAGGGGTCCAGGAACGGTTATGCAGGTGAAAGATAAATATGGAAAACCAGTGTTATCAAATAGAAAGGCTGAGGGCGTATGGTGAAAATATTTGGTGCAGTGTTAATCGTTGCGGTCAGCACCTTTTTCGGGTTTTCATACGCTAAAAGATACAGTGAAAGGCCGAGGCAACTTAGATTATTAAAATCAGCACTTCAATCATTAGAGGCAGAAATTATGTATGGACACACACCTTTATCAGAGGCTGCCGAGCGATTAGTTAAACAAATGCCGAAGCCATTAAATTGGATATTTCAAAGTTTCGCTAAAAAACTAGAAAGTGGAGAACAAACAGTAAGGGAAGCTTGGATAGATAGTTTGAAAGAGAATTGGAAGTTGACGGCGTTTCAACAAACCGAGTTTGAAATACTGCAGCAATTTGGTGAAACGCTCGGGCAACATGATCGTGAATCACAACAAAAACATATTCGCTTATGTATTACACATTTGGAGAGAGAAGAAGAGGAAGCAAAAGCTTTACAACTGCAATACGAGAAAATGATCAAGAGCTTAGGGGTACTAGCAGGGCTACTTATTGTAATTTTACTGCTATAGGGGGGAGAAAGGCGATGTCCATTGATGTTGGATTAATATTTCAAATCGCCGGAATCGGCATTGTTTTAGCTTTCATTCATACTGTACTAAAAGAATTGAAGCGTGAGGATATTGCAAATTGGGTTATCCTTGTCGGTTTTGTCGTCATTTTATTTCATGTCGCATTTTTAATTAATACGCTATTCGACAAGATTAAAAGTGTCTTTCTCTTCCAGTAAAGGAGGCGGTTCGAATCGAAATTATACAAATTGTCGGATTAGGCCTCGTTGCTACGTTTTTAGCTGCTGTTTTGAACCAGCATAAATCTAGCATTACATCTTTATTTATTGTGTTCGTAGGTAGCGTGATGTTTCTTATTTTAATTGATCAAATTCATGCTATTTTACAAATGATTGAGAGAGTAGCGAGTGAAGCGAAAGTTAGTAACGTCTATGTGGAAACGTTACTAAAGATTATTGGAATTGCTTATATTGCTGAGTTTGGAGCCCAAATTACAAAAGATGCTGGTCAAGGTGCCATCGCTTCGAAAATTGAACTTGCTGGGAAAATCCTCATTCTCGTTATGGCAATTCCTATTTTGACGGTTGTAATTGAAACTATTCTCGGATTTTTACCGACGGGATAAGGGGGAGTGAATGTTGAGGAGGTTTGGAGCTAAGCTGCTATTTGCTTGCTTCCTTTTCTTTTCTTTACCGGTTGTTGTACAAGCTTCTCCTGTAGAAACAAACGTCGTTGATCAACAATTGGATAAGCTCGGAATTGAAGATGTGAAGCAATTTTGGGACGGGCTTGTTATAAAATATGGAGGCTATTTGCCAGAGAGTCAAAAAGGGAGTTTTATGGAGTTTGTAAAGGGAGAAAAAGAATTCTCTCTAAAAGAGTGGATGATAGGGTTATTAAAATATTTATTTCATGAGCTTGCAGCTAATGGAAAACTGCTTGGCACACTTATTATGCTCACAATCTTTAGTGCATTGTTGCAATCACTGCAATCCGCTTTTTCAAAAAGTAGCGTAAGTAAAATTGCTGATGCTGTTGTATATATGGTACTTATTATTTTTGCTTTAAATAGTTTTTATGTCGTTATGACATATGCAAGAGAAACGATACAAACAATGATAGATTTTATATTAGCATTATTGCCAATTTTGCTGGCGCTTATAGCAACTGGCGGGGGGGTTGTATCTGTATCGTTTTTTCATCCGGTTATCATTTTCTTAATGAATACGAGTGGGCTTCTTATGAATTATATCGTTCTACCACTTTTATTACTGGCAACGATATTAAGTATTGTAAGTACAATGAGTGATCAATATAAAGTGACGAAATTGTCCAAGCTTCTGCAAAATGTTAGCGTTGGGATTATCGGTATTTTTTTAACGATTTTTTTAGGAGTATTATCTGTACAAGGAACAGCAACAGCTGTTGCTGATGGAATAGCTGTGAAAACTGCTAAATTTGTAACAGGAAACTTCATTCCAGTAGTTGGAAGGATGTTTACAGAAGCGGCAGATACTGTTATTAGCGCATCAGGATTATTGAAAAACACAGTCGGAATTATTGGGCTCGTCATTTTATGCTTAATTGTTGCCTTTCCAGCGATTCAAATTTTCTGTATCGCATTTATTTATAAATTCGCAGCAGCAGTATTGCAACCGGTTGGCAGCGGAGCAATTATTCAATGCTTAGACATTATTGGACGAAGCATCATTTACGTATTTGCTTGCTTAGCTATCGTATCATTTATGTTCTTTTTAAGTATTACAATTATTATTGCTGCGGGGAATATTACACTTATGATGCGGTAGGAGGTGAAGAGTATGCAATTTGTTACAGAGTGGATTAGAAATATTATCGTTTTTTTGCTCTTAGCGACAATGCTTCATCTTATTCTTCCAAATTCGAATTTGCAAAAATACGTTAAATTTGTTGTAAGTCTTTTGTTAGTTGTATTAATTTTAACGCCTCTTTTTAAATTATTGCAGACAGATGTAAATGAAGTAATTGCAAATTTTAATGAAGAAAAGTACGTAGCAGAAGGATCTGTAAAAAATTCAATAGATTCGAAGAAAAAAGAAATACAAGCTCTAACACGTGCATATAGTTTAGAAGAGATGGCTACCAAAATGAAAAAAGAAGTAGGAAAAGAGTTTGAGAAAAAGTATGGTATGACTGTCTCTGAAATACAAATAGTCGCAGCAGAAAATACAGAAGAAGTAAAGTCGGCGAAAGATATTCAATCTGTTGTTGTGACGTTGAAAGAAAAAGAACGCAGTAAAAATGATGCAATCGAAACAGTAAAGCCAATTGAAATTAATACGAAAGAGCCTCCAAAAAAAGTGGAAGAAACGAATGTGGAAATGAAAGATTTCTTTTCAAGCAGGTGGCAACTAGAGGGTAAACAAATCCAAGTTCAAATGGAAGGGAGGACAGGTAGAGTAAATGGACAATAAAGATAAAAATTCGAAGTTCTCATTTTTTCGAAACTTATTGAATGGGGATCAAAAAGAAAGCAACGAGAAGGGTAAAAAGGTAACACCTAAGTTTTTACTTGTCCTACTCATACTTGGAATTTTGCTTATGTTTTCTAGTAGTCTATTTTCAAGTGAAAAAGAAGAAGTACCTGTATTTAAAGAACAAAAAACTCAAAACCAAGAAAAAGACGTACCAACTTTCGGACAAAAAAATAATGATAGTATGTCAAATGTAGAAAAATATGAAAAAGCGTATGAACAAGAATTAAAAGCTGCTTTAGAAGAAATAGCAGGAGTAAAAGACGTAACGATTAAAGTGAATTTAGATTCATCTGAAGAAAAAATTTTAGAAAAAAATACAGTGAAACGCTCACAAACAACAGGTGAAACAGATAAAACAGGCGGTAAGAGAGAAGTAGAGGACGAGTCTCTTGATGAAAAGACTGTCATTATACGTGAAGGGGATAAAGAAACTCCTGTTGTTTTACGAACAGAGAAGCCGAAAGTACGTGGTGTTCTTGTCGTAGCAAAGGGAGTGGATAATATACAAGTTAAAGCAATGGTAAAAGAAGCTGTGATAAGGCTGCTAGATGTACCAGCCCATCGCGTTTCAGTTTCACCGAAAAATTGATAGGGAGGAAATAAAGTGTTAAAAAAACAAACAGTTTGGCTATTAACGATGTTAAGTTTAGTTGTTGTACTATCTGTGTATTACGTGACAACTCCTGACAAAATGAATACAGCATCGCCGGCAACAGGTGAAAAGATTGGACAAGAAAAACAAGGTACTGATAAAGCAGTAACAAACGAAGCACCTAAAGAAACCCCGAAAAAAGAAAATACAAGCAAGGAAACAACAAATAAAGAAACAGACAAAAAAGAAAATACTAAAAAAGAAACAAGTAAAAAAGAGGGTAATGTATCAGTTCAATCAAGTGATGAGAATTTCACAGCCTTACGTATGCAAATGGAAGATCAACGTAGTGAAGCGAAAGCAAAATTACAAGAAGTGATGAATTCTTCGAAATCTTCAGCAACAGAAAAGAGTAAAGCGAAAGATAACTTTGATGCAATCACTACAATGGAAACGAAGCAAGAATTACTTGAGACAGTAATTAAATCTCAAGGAGGATATCCAGATGCTCTTGTAAGAGCTGATGGTACAGATATTAGAGTAACGGTTAAAGCGGCAAAACATTCACAGAAAGAAGCAAATAAAATTATTCAACTTGTAAGAAGTGAAGGCGGATCAAAAGATGTAGGTGTGAAATTTGATCCACCAGCGAAATAAGTGAAACTTTAATCCGTAGGGGGTTTCCCTGCGGATTATTACCTTTTACTAAGCAAAGGGTATGCAAATAGTGGAATAGAGTATGTAAGTACGTGTGAATAGAAAAAAGCTATCATTTTCGATAGCTTTTTTCTATTTTGTCTTTGTAGTTATTTTTACTATGTTCAACTCGGAATGGAGAAACACGTTGTGAGTAAAAGATTAATGGTTCATGGTACTGATGATTACTTTTTCCGGATTTGACGTGGATGCAAAGAACACATGCCCAAACGATTACGGCAGGTAAAAAGAGGATGAGCCATATCATATTTCCACACCTCAGCACAATATATTTTCTACACTTTGAACATACTATTCTTATATGAAGGAATGATGAACGGCGTGTAAACAAAAATTAATATTTGGTAAAAATATGTTATTGACTATAGATGTGGTGAAGAGTGGAGAGGGAATGGCGTGTTTGCTATGTAACGTTTTGCAAAAATAGTGAATGTTTTTTTTGAAGTGGTCTTGCCAATTTCGTGTGAAACTTGGTATTATTACTAGGTAATAATTTTTTTATTGGAATAATATTTTTTACAGGAGTTTCGATTTATTATAAAGAAATATAAATTGGAATGTTTAAAAAATTTATCGTAAGATGGAAATAGTAAATATTTCTATTAGTTAATGAAATATATTTTCTAATAGAATACATCGTATTTTTACAGTCAATCTAGTTTTGTGACGAGAATCTGTAAAAACGGGACAAACAAGAGTATGGGAGTGGATTTTACATGTTTAAAATTCAAGAAGTTCGTGAATTAATTAAATTAATTGATAGCTCTAATATTGATGAATTTGAATACAAAAAAGACGGTACAACAATCAAAATGAAAAAGCGTGGTAATGAAGTTGTTGCTGTGCAAGCACCTGCAGCAAAACAAGCTATGCAACCAGTAGCGCCTGTTGAAGTTGAAACGACAGTAGCAGCAGCGCAAGCAGAAGCACCAAAGCAAGAAGAGAAGAAAACTGTTCAAGATGAAAACCTACATAAGATTACCTCACCAATGGTAGGTACATTCTATTCTTCATCTTCACCTGATACACCTCCATATGTAAGTATTGGGGATAGAGTATCGAAAGATTCTATCGTATGTATTGTCGAGGCTATGAAGTTATTTAACGAAATTGATGCTGATGTAGAGGGCGAAATTGTTGAAATTCTTGTTAATAACGGACAGCTTGTTGAGTATGGACAACCGCTATTTCTTGTAAAAGCGTAATAAGGGAGTCTTTGTGATGATAAAAAAAGTATTAATAGCCAATCGTGGGGAAATTGCTGTACGAATTATTCGTGCTTGTAAAGAAATGGACATTGAAACAGTTGCAATTTATTCAGAAGCAGATAAAGAGTCACTTCACGTACAGATTGCAGATGAGGCGTATTGTGTAGGACCAACGATTTCGAAAGAAAGCTATTTAAATTTGACGAATATTATTAGCGTTGCGAAGTTAACAGGCTGCGATGCTATTCATCCGGGATACGGATTTTTAGCAGAGAATGCAGATTTCGCAGAGTTATGCCGTGAATGTAACTTGATTTTTATCGGTCCAAGTCCAGAAGCTATTTCAAAGATGGGCACAAAAGACGTTGCTCGTGATACAATGAAAGAAGCAGGGGTTCCGATTGTACCAGGTTCACAAGGGATTATTAAAAATACCGAAGAAGCGATCGAGCTTGCTAATCAAATTGGATATCCAGTCATTATTAAAGCGACTGCAGGTGGCGGCGGAAAAGGTATTCGTGTTGCACGCCATGAAGAAGAGCTTATAAAAGGAATTCAAATTACACAGCAAGAAGCTAGTACCGCTTTTGGGAACCCTGGTGTATACTTAGAAAAGTACGTTGAAGATTTCCGCCATGTTGAGATTCAAATAATGGCAGATACACACGGAAATGCCATTCATTTAGGAGAGCGTGATTGTACAATTCAGCGCCGTTTGCAAAAACTATTAGAAGAAAGTCCATCACCTGCACTTGATGAAGATATTCGCAAGCAGATGGGTGAAGCGGCAGTTAAAGCGGCGGTAGCGGTTGATTATACAGGTGCTGGTACGGTTGAGTTTATTTATGAATATAAAACGAAAACCTTTTATTTCATGGAGATGAATACGAGAATTCAGGTTGAGCATCCAGTTACTGAAATGGTAACGGGAATGGACTTAATTAAAGAACAAATTCTTGTTGCTTCAGGAGAAAAGTTATCGTTACAGCAAGAAGAAGTACAATTTAATGGTTGGGCAATTGAATGTCGAATTAATGCGGAAAACCCTGCCAAAAAATTCATGCCATCTCCAGGTAAAGTAGAAATGTACTTACCACCAGGAGGATTTGGTATTCGCGTCGATTCAGCTGTATATCCGGGATATTCAATCCCACCTTTCTATGATTCGATGGTTGCTAAATTAATTGTTCACGGAAAAACACGTGAAGAGGCAATTGCAAAAATGAAGCGCGCACTTAGTGAATTTGTCATTGAAGGCGTACATACAACAATCCCGTTCCATTTGCAATTGCTAGATCATCCTGATTTTGTAAAAGGTGAGTTTAATACGAAATTTTTGGAAGAGCATGAACTTGTGACGCAGTGATACATTAAAGGAGGTTTTTTTCATGGCTGAACATATGTTAGATATGGGTCAAGATACAACTCTTGGTAAAGTAGAAATTGCACCAGAAGTAATTGAAGTAATTGCAGGTATTGCAGCTGCTGAAGTAGAAGGTGTAGCGGCAATGCGCGGTAATTTTGCTACAGATGTTGTTGAGAAGTTAGGTAAGAAAAATCATGGTAAAGGTGTAAAGGTTGAATTAGCAAACGAAGATATTATCGTTGACCTTTATGTTGTAATGTATTTTGGTGTAGCAATTCCAGTTGTTGCTCAAAAGATTCAAGACAATATTCGCCAAGCGCTCTTTACAATGACAGGACTTGAGCCAAAAGAAGTGAATGTTCACATCGTTGGCGTAACATTCGAAACACAAAAAACAGAAATCGAACCAGTGTAAGAATGAAAAGGTGCCTAGTAACATAGGCATCTTTTTTATCGTTTCATTTCTTCACAAATTACAATCCTCTAATTATTATACTATTTCAAAAAATAAGAAATAAAAAAGAAAATGTGTCGTTTTTCCAAAAAACGTACATTGTGATAAGATATGGAACTTGAAGTTAATCTTTTTATTATTTTTCAGCCTTGTAACCCGTGTGTGAAACGATAAATTGTGTTATTATCATTGTATTATAAGGTTGGAAAATCAATGAAAACTGTAAGAGTAAGTGAATTGACGGCTTATAAATTATAATAATATAACAAAGTATAAGGAAAGACTTGAAGCATAAAGGAGAGTTACAATGAAACGTAGGACGGCTAGAGAAAGAGCAATGCAAGCATTATACCAAATGGATATTACAGGTGAATTAGAACCGAAAGTAGCAGTGGAAAACACGCTAGATGAAGGCGAAGAAACAAATGAGTTTCTAGAGTCACTTGTAGTAGGTTTTGTAGAAAATAAAGAAGCAATCGATGAAGCGATTCGTCAAAACTTAAAAAAGTGGAAGCTTGAGCGTATTAGTATTGTTGATCGCAGTATTTTACGTGTAGCTGTGTATGAAATGAAATACATGGAAGAAATTCCACACAACGTAACAATTAACGAAGCAATTGAAATTGCTAAAACATTTGGGGATGAGGAATCTCGTCGTTTTATTAACGGCGTTTTATCTAATATAAAAGATACACTGTAAATTCTTTAAGGGGGAATCTTAAAATGGTAGCAGTAATCATCAAAGGAAATGAAGTTGCGGAGAAAAAACGAGCACAATTAACAGAAGAAGTTGTGAAGTTGAAAGAGCAAGGGATTGTACCAGGATTAGCAGTTATTTTAGTTGGAGAAGATCCAGCATCTCGTTCTTATGTAAAAGGAAAAGAAAAAGGCTGTGAACAAGTAGGGATTTACTCAGAGCTAATTGAACTTCCTGAAACAATTACTGAGGAACGCTTGCTTGCTGAAATCGATCGCTTAAATGGCGATGACCGTATTAATGGCATATTAGTGCAATTACCTTTACCGAAACATATTGAAGAAAAAGCTATCATTGAAAGAATTTCACCAGAAAAGGATGTAGATGGATTTCACCCAATTAGCGTGGGACGTATGATGACGGGACAAGATACATTCCTTCCATGTACACCGCACGGTATTGTAGAATTAGTAAAAGAAACGAATCTTGATATTTCTGGAAAACATGTAGTAGTAATTGGAAGAAGTAATATTGTCGGTAAACCAGTGGGACAATTGTTCTTAAATGAAAATGCAACTGTCACATATTGTCATTCTAAGACGCAAAATATGAAAGAGTTATCGAAGTTAGCGGATATTTTAATCGTAGCTGTTGGACGACCTAAAATGATAACAGCGGATTATATTAAAGAAGGAGCGGTTGTAATTGACGTTGGTGTAAACCGTTTAGAAACAGGGAAACTTTGTGGTGATGTTGATTTTGACAACGTGTTAAATGTTGCGGGTTACATTACACCTGTGCCAAAGGGTGTTGGTCCAATGACAATCACAATGCTTCTTCATAATACTGTTGAATCTGCCAAACGTGCAGGTGTCGTTTGTAAATAATTTGAGTCGGCTATGAGGAGAGAGAAATGGAGAAGCAATATTTAACCGTTACAGCGTTAACACGCTATATAAAAACAAAAATAGAATATGATCCGCATTTGCAGTCTGTTTGGTTAAAAGGTGAAATTTCCAACTTTAAAAATCATAGCCGTGGCCACATGTATTTTACATTGAAAGATGAAAATGCAAGAATCGCAGCGGTTATGTTTGCGGGCCATAATCGTAATATTAAATTCAAACCTGAAAATGGGATGAAGGTACTCGTGAAAGGGAAAATCTCTGTTTACGAGGCGAGTGGTTCTTATCAAATTTATATTCAAGACATGCAGCCTGACGGAGTCGGAAATTTACATTTAGCGTACGAACAGTTAAAAGTTCGTTTAGAAGAAGAAGGACTTTTTTCTCAAGTTTATAAAAAAGCAATTCCTCCTTACGCTAAAACAATAGGTGTGATTACGTCGCCAACAGGAGCAGCGATTCGTGATATTATAACAACGATTAAACGTCGTTATCCAATTGGGAATGTTATTGTATTTCCGGTACTTGTACAAGGGGAGTCAGCGGCTCCCTCGATTGTACAAGCGATTCGTACAGCGAATGAAATGGGAGAGATAGATGTACTAATCGTTGGCCGTGGTGGAGGTTCTATTGAGGAATTATGGGCTTTCAATGAGGAAATGGTTGCAAGAGCAATCTTTAAGAGTGAAATTCCTATTATTTCGGCAGTAGGCCATGAAACGGATTTTACAATCGCAGATTTTGTTGCAGATTTACGCGCGCCAACACCGACTGCAGCAGCTGAGCTGGCAGCACCTAACATTATAGAGTTACAAGAAAAGGTATTGCAAAGAACTCTGAGATTGCAAAGAGCGATGAGAGAGTTAGTACATAAAAAAGAAGAAAAACTACAAGTGTTGCAAAAATCGTATGCGTTCCGTTATCCAAGACAAGTATATGAGCAAAAGGAAGAGCAATTAGATAGAGCGCTAGAACAGCTTGTTTTAGCGAAAGAGCGCTATATTGATAAAAAGGTGAATCAGTTAAAGCAACTTTCATTTTATTTAGAGAAGCACCACCCATCTCAAAAAATTATGCAAACAAAGGTAGCTGTTGAAACGTTGCAAAAGCAATTACAACGTGAAATGCAAACGTTACTTCAAACGAAAGAATTTGCCTTTGTAAGAGCTGCTCAAAAACTTGAAGCGTTAAGTCCGCTTAAAGTAATGATGAGAGGGTACGGGCTTGTATATGATGAAGAGAAGCAAGTGTTAAAAAGTGTGAAAGATGTAAGCCTTGGAGATGCTGTTTCAGTTCAATTACAAGATGGAATACTAGATTGTAGCGTATCAGGCATAGAGGAGCGTGAATTGAATAATGGAAAATAAATTAAGCTTTGAAGAGGCAATTTCGCAACTTGAGCATCTTGTTTCTAAGCTAGAACAAGGTGACGTACCGTTAGAAGAAGCGATTTCTTATTTTAAAGAGGGCATGGAATTATCTAAGCTTTGTGATGAGAAGTTGAAGAATGTACAAGAACAAATGGCAGTTATTCTTGGGGAAGATGGAGAGCTTGAACCGTTTACTGCTGTAGGAGATGAAGCATAGTGACGATTGCTTTTGATACTTTTTTGAAAGAAAGTAAAACTTTCGTAGAAGAGAAACTTGTAAGCTATGCAAATGAATTACAATGTCCAAATGTACTTCGTGAAGCGATGGCATATTCTTTGGAAGCGGGTGGAAAACGTCTCCGCCCGTTACTTTTGTTTGCAACATTACAAGCGTTTGGGAAAGAAAGAAATCTTGGAGTAGGTGCAGCTTGTGCTCTTGAAATGATTCATACATATTCTTTAGTTCATGATGATTTACCTTGTATGGATGATGATGATTTAAGAAGAGGAAAACCCACAAATCACAAAGTATTTGGTGAAGCGATGGCAGTTTTAGCAGGAGATGGCTTATTGACGTATGCTTTTCAAGTAATTATGGCATATGAGCAAAAAGAAATTTCTGCCGAAAAAAAAGTAAGACTTGTACTTGAACTTGCAAAAGCAGCAGGACCAGAAGGAATGGTTGGCGGACAAGTGGCAGATATGGAAGCTGAAGGGAAACGCCTTACGATTGATGAATTGGAGTACATCCATAAACATAAGACGGGAAAACTGCTTGAATTTGCTGTGCTTGCGGGTGCGATACTTTCTGATGCGACAGAAGAGCAAGAAGAAAAGTTGCTTACGTTTGCCAAATATATCGGTCTAGCTTTCCAAATTCGAGATGATATTTTAGATGTCGAAGGAACCGAAGAAGAGATTGGGAAACCAATTGGTAGTGATCTTTCTAACGAAAAGAGTACATATACGACGTTGTTTACTGTAGATAGAGCAAAGGATATTTTAGAAGAAACAATTGCAGAAGCAAAAGGTGCGATTAGCTCCTTGCAATTACAAGATGAATATTTACTATCTATTTGCGATTTAATTGCAAAACGTAATAACTAATATAACAGCGTTTTCATTTGTTGAGTCATTTATCATTTTATGATATAACTGTAGGAAAAGGTTTTTCTTTTCTTGTTATTGGCAAAAATATATGTAGATTACATTGCCGTTATCACTTCGTGTTAGCGGCTATTTTTTTCATCGCCTAAAGAAATATGGTTTATAATAGGATTAGGGCGCAATAGACTGGTTAATAGCGGGACAAGACGAAAAATAGAAAAGAGAATTTCTTGTTTTGTGTAAATGTTTTTTATAATATTTGACATGTTGACAGATTATGAAATGAAAGTGAGTGATCCATGTGGATCTAACGCAAATTCAAAACCCTAGTTTTTTGAAAGATATGTCTATCAGTGAACTAGAGGGATTGAGTGAGGATATTCGTAAGTTTTTAATTGAAGAGCTCTCTCAAACAGGTGGACATATTGCGCCTAATTTAGGTGTAGTAGAACTCACAATTGCTCTGCATAAATTATTTGATAGCCCGCAAGATAAATTTTTATGGGATGTAGGACATCAATCCTATGTACATAAAATTTTAACTGGACGCGCGAAAGAGTTTGGTACATTAAGGCAATATCAAGGCCTATGTGGTTTTCCGAAACGTTGTGAGAGTGAGCACGACGTATGGGAAACTGGTCATAGCTCGACATCGTTATCGGCTGCAATGGGAATGGCTCTGGCACGTGATTTAAAGAAAACGAAAGAATATGTTATACCAATTATTGGAGATGGTGCTTTAACAGGCGGAATGGCTTTAGAGGCATTGAACCATATTGGACATGAAAAGACAGATATGATTGTTATTTTGAATGATAATGAAATGTCAATTGCACCAAACGTTGGTGCGCTCCATAATGTACTTGGTCGTTTACGTACCGCAGGAAAATATCACTGGGTAAAAGATGAATTAGAGTATATATTAAAGAAAATCCCAGCAGTTGGCGGGAAAGTGGCTGCGACAGCAGAGAAAATAAAAGATAGTCTTAAATATTTACTAGTATCTGGTGTCTTTTTCGAAGAGTTAGGCTTTACATATTTAGGTCCAGTCGATGGGCATGATTATGAAAAGTTATTCGAAACGTTGCAATATGCAAAGAAAACAAAAGGCCCAGTGCTTGTTCACGTTATTACGAAAAAAGGAAAAGGTTATAAACCGGCCGAGAGTGACGTTATTGGAACTTGGCATGGAACAGGACCTTATAAAATTGAATCAGGTGACTTTGTTAAGCCGAAAGAAGTTGCACCAGCATGGAGTGCTGTTGTTAGTGAAACAGTACTTAAGCTAGCGAGAGCGGATGAGCGTATCGTAGCAATTACACCTGCAATGCCTGTTGGATCAAAACTTGAGAAATTCCAAAAAGAATTCCCAAATCGTATGATTGATGTAGGTATTGCAGAACAGCATGCTACAACGATGGCAGCAGGTATGGCAACGCAAGGAATGAAGCCATTCTTAGCAATTTATTCGACATTTCTACAAAGAGCATATGACCAAGTTGTTCATGATATATGCCGCCAAAATTTAAATGTTTTCATTGGAATAGATCGCTCAGGATTAGTAGGAGCAGATGGTGAAACGCATCAAGGCGTATTTGATATCTCATTCTTACGTCACTTGCCAAATATGGTGCTTATGATGCCGAAAGATGAAAATGAAGGGCAACATTTAGTTTATACGGCGATGCAATATGAAGATGGACCAATCGCATTGCGTTATGCGCGCGGTAATGGACTTGGCGTTCATATGGATGAAGAATTAAAGGCGATTCCGATCGGTACGTGGGAGACGTTAAAAGAGGGTACACAAGCAGCTATTTTAACGTTTGGTACGACAATACCAATGGCGATGGAAGCCGCTGAGCGTCTTGAAAAAGCTGGAGTTTCAGTGAAAGTAGTGAATGCTCGCTTTATTAAACCAATGGATGAAGCATATTTACATGATCTTCTAGGAAAGAATATACCGATTTTAACGATTGAAGAAGCTTGTTTAATTGGTGGTTTTGGAACAGGAGTAGTTGAATTTGCATCTGAAAATGGTTACCATAGTGCATTAGTTGAACGAATGGGTATTCCAGACCGCTTCATAGAGCACGGAAGTGTAACAAAATTATTAGAAGAAATTGGTTTAACGACAGATGCTGTCGTAGACCGTATTCATACAATGATTCCATCAAAACAAAAAAGGGCGTAACAAATGAGCGTAAAAAAAGAAAGAGTAGATGTACTATTAGTAGAGCGAGGACTTATAGAAACGCGTGAGAAAGCAAAGCGCGCCATTATGGCGGGACTCGTATATGCAAATGAAATGAGACTTGATAAGCCAGGAGAGAAAATCTCGCAAGATACTGAGATTACGGTGAAGGGACAAGTTATGCCGTATGTAAGTCGTGGTGGTTATAAACTTGAAAAGGCATTAGAGACATTTCATCTTGATTTACAAGATAAAGTTATGATAGATATTGGTTCATCAACTGGTGGCTTTACAGATTGTGCGCTTCAAAATGGAGCGAAATTATCTTATGCATTAGATGTAGGATACAATCAACTAGCGTGGAAATTACGTCAAGATGAGCGTGTTGTTGTAATGGAACGAACAAATTTCCGTTACGTGACACCAGCAGACTTAGAACGTGGTTTACCTCAATTTGCAAGTATTGATGTTTCATTTATATCATTAAAGCTTATACTGCCAGTTTTAAAAACAATGCTTATGCCTAACGGAGATGTAGCGGCGTTAATTAAACCACAGTTTGAAGCTGGAAGAGAGCAAGTTGGGAAAAAAGGTATCGTTCGTGATAGAAAAGTACATGAAGCTGTTGTAGAAATGATTGTCGAGTTTGCTTTAAAAGAAGGCTATGATGTGGAAGGTTTAACATTTTCACCAATTACGGGTGGAGACGGTAATATTGAATTTTTAATTCATCTGAAATGGCATGGTGAACGTGAGAATGGCGAAAATCATTCTCCGATTTCTATAGAGCAAGTTGTTACAGAAGCGCATGACGTTCTAAAACAAAAAGGAAAAGGGGAATAACATATGTTGTTCCTCTTTTTGCTGTAATTGTATAATGATTGTAAAAACAATTGTGTACAAGAAACGAATTATAAGTTAACATAAATAAGTGAAGTATACCAATGTTTAAACTATGGTAAGAGATAGTGTGAGGTGCAAATGTATGAATAAAGGTCAGCGCCATATTAAAATCAGGGAAATTATTGCAAACAAAGAAATTGAAACACAAGATGAATTAGTTGATATTTTACGTAATGAGGGATTTAATGTAACGCAAGCAACAGTATCGCGCGATATTAAAGAACTGCACTTAGTGAAGGTGCCATTACATGATGGGCGCTATAAATATAGCTTGCCAGCAGATCAACGATTTAACCCGTTACAAAAATTAAAACGAAATCTAGTGGATTCATTTGTAAAATTAGACACGGCAGGACATATGCTTGTGCTAAAAACATTGCCTGGTAACGCTCATTCACTTGGAGCACTTATTGATCATTTAGAGTGGGATGAGATCATCGGAACCATCTGTGGTGATGATACTTGCTTAATTATTTGCCGTACACCTGACGATACAGGTGTTGTCTCTGATCGTTTCTTAAATATGTTGTAACAAAAAATCTTGTTTGCTTTCCATCGTAAAGTGGAAAGTGAACAAGATATTTTTATTGGTTAAAAATATGAATTTTCAATTGTAATATAATATTTTGTTTGCATAAAGTTAGAAAATAGATGGATTGACCCGTAAAACAAATGTTTGGTACAATGAAGCGGGTTAGAAGAGTATATACATACAAATATATAACATGATTATTTGAATGAAGAACTGAGAAAATCCTTTAGTAAGGGATTATTTTATAACGAGGTGAATGGGGCATTGTTATCGGAATTATCGATTAGAAACTTTGCTATTATTGAAGCATTAAATATTTCTTTTCAAAAAGGTTTAACGGTTTTAAGCGGTGAAACAGGGGCCGGAAAATCGATTATTATTGATGCGATTAGTTTACTTGTAGGTGGCCGTGGATCAGCAGAATTTGTTCGATATGGAACAGAAAAGGCTGAGATTGAAGGGCTATTTTATGTTGAAGATGAGAAGCATCCATGTATTGAAAAGGCAGAAGAGTTAGATATAGAAATAGAAGATGGCATGATTATTTTAAAGCGTGATATTGCTGCGAACGGAAAGAGTGTATGTCGTGTAAATGGGAAGCTTGTTACACTTAGCATATTAAAAGAAATTGGGAAATCACTTGTTGATATTCATGGACAGCACGAAACACAAGATTTAATGAATGAAGAACGACATCTGTTTATGCTTGATCACTTTGATGGGGATCGAATCGTTAAACAATTAGACATATATCAAAATGTATACGCTGACTATGAAAAATTAAAAAAACAATTGAAATCGTTAAGTGAAAATGAACAACAAATGGCACATCGCTTAGATTTAATTCAATTTCAGCATGAAGAAATTCGCAAGGCAGATTTAAAGATGGATGAAGAAAATGAATTAACTGAGGAACGATTGCAAATTTCTAATTTTGAAAAGATTTATAAAGCGTTAGGTGATGCATATCGTTCGTTAAGTGCCGACGGACAAGGGTTAGATAATGTAAGAAGTGCAATGGGACAAATGGAAAGTATTACACATTTAGATGAAATGTATCAAGAGAATTATGATTCAATTGCAAATAGCTATTACTTATTAGAAGAGGTTGCCTATCAACTGAGAGAAAAGCTCGATATGATGGAATATGATCCAAATCGTTTAGATGAAATCGAAACACGTTTGAATGAAATTCGTATGCTAAAGAGAAAATATGGAAATACTGTAGAAGAGATTTTAGCGTATGCAGATAAAATTGAACAGGAAATTTTTACAATTGAAAATAAAGACGTTCATATTGAAACGACGAAGAAACAGTTGAAGGAATTAGAGAGTGTTATTCTGAAAGAAGCAACGTTGTTAAGTAATATGCGTCATGAGCTTGCAGAACATCTTACAAATGCAATTCATCAGGAATTAAAAGAATTATATATGGAAAAAACGAAATTTGAAGTGCGAATTATGAAGAGAGCAGGAAATGCAGAAGAACCCCTTGTGGAAGGTGCACCGGTAAGACTTACGGTGGATGGTTACGATCATGTGGAATTTTATATTTCAACGAACCCAGGAGAGCCGTTAAAACCACTTTCAAAGGTTGCTTCTGGCGGAGAGTTATCTCGTATTATTTTAGCTTTAAAAAGCATTTTTTCTAAGCATCAAGGGGTTGCATCTGTTATTTTTGATGAAGTGGATACGGGTGTAAGTGGCCGAGTCGCACAGGCTATTGCGGAAAAAATTTATCGAGTATCAGTAAACTCGCAAGTACTTTGTATTACGCACTTACCTCAAGTAGCTTCAATGGCGGATTCACATTTATTTATTCGAAAACAAGTAGCGAATGATCGGACAATTACATCAGTTACTGTTTTAACTATGGAGGATAAAGTAACAGAAATAGCTCGAATGATTTCTGGTGTAGAAATCACAGATTTAACGACAGAGCATGCGAAAGAATTACTTACGCAAGCGCATCATTTTAAACAGACAGCAGAGGCTATCCAGTAATGGATAGCTTTTTTTCTCAAATGACGATTTCTTAATTCTTCCGGTTATAAATAATGCACTGCAAGGAGAGATTAAAAAGTGAAGCCAAGAGGCTGAATGTGGGGTAGGAGCGAGGAGAGTGAACAAGTTGAAATTAGAAAAATTTCGAAAAATAATAGGTCTTTGTCTCCTTGTTTCTTTAGTTTTTATTGGATGTTTTAAACCGCTTCGAACGTTTATTTCATCACCGAAACAACTTGTTGTTTTTGAAGGACAACAATCAGAAATATCATCATTACCAGTTTTCAAAGCTTCATCCACAAATCGTCATGTATTTACAGTGAGTTCGAGTGAACAAAAACAAGGACTTATGGTAAATTCTCATCAAAATGGTGAAGCTGATATGGTATTTCAGCTTGCTGGTTTTCCAGTGAAAAAAGTAAATGTGAAAGTGTTAAAAGATTTTAAAGTAATTCCAGGTGGACAATCAATTGGTGTGAAATTAAATACAAAAGGTGTACTTGTTGTAGGCCATCATTTAATTCAAACTGAAAAGGGTAAAATATCTCCTGGTGAAACAGCAGGTGTACAAATTGGAGATATGATTACTGAAATTAATGGTAAAACAATTGAAAGAATGAGTGATGTAGCACCGTTTATTCATAATAGTGGAGAAACAGGTGAACCGCTTAATCTTGTATTGTTAAGAGATGGAAAATATATTCGTACGAAGCTAACTCCACAAAAAGACAACGGTGAATCGTCTTATCGAATTGGCTTGTATATCCGTGATTCGGCAGCTGGAATTGGAACGATGACATTTGTTCATCCAGATTCTATGAAATACGGGGCACTTGGTCATGTTATTTCTGATAATGATACGAAAAAGCCGATTCAAGTCGAAGATGGACAAATTATGCGCTCGACAGTCACATCAATTGAAAGAGGTAGTCATGGGAATCCAGGGGAGAAATTAGCAAGATTCTCACCAGATCGTGAAGTGATTGGCAATATTACAATTAATAGTCCATATGGTATTTTTGGCAAATTAAATACGAATATGAAAAACGGTATAATGGATAAAGCGATGCCTATCGCATTATCTCATCAAGTAAAAGAAGGACCGGCAAAAATATTAACAGTTATTGATCAAGATAAAGTAGAAGCGTTTGATATTGAAGTTGTTAGTACAGTGCAACAAAAATTCCCAGCCACAAAGGGTATGGTAATAAAAGTAACAGATAAACGTCTATTAGCGAAAACGGGCGGTATCGTACAAGGGATGAGCGGAAGTCCAATTGTACAAAATGGAAAAGTAATTGGTGCTGTTACGCATGTATTTGTAAATGATCCAACATCAGGATATGGTGTTCATATTGAATGGATGTTACATCAAGCTGGAATTAATATTTATGATCAAGAGAAAAAAGCGAGCTAATATATATATTAGCTCGCTTTTTCTGTTGAAAAATTCGTTGAAATTTTGTAAAAGCTCCGCAAGAGGTGTTTTTTGTTGTAAAATAAAAGAAAAGGGTTGAACGTTTCGTTGTATTTCTATGATGGAATGTGTTGCGAAAGGGAATAAATGAACGATAAACATATTTTTTTGTGATTTTATCGGAAAGTAAGAAACTTTAAAAGGGAATTTTCACACAATTGTCGAACAATTCATGTAGCCTAGAAGGATACACATGTCGGAGAATCGATTCGGTAAGGGAGGAAAAGCTGTGGAGAAAATTAAAGTATGTCTTGTGGATGATAATAAAGAACTAGTATCAATGTTAGAGAGCTATGTAGCTGCTCAAGATGATATGGAAGTAATCGGTACTGCTTATAATGGTCAAGAGTGTTTAAACTTATTAGCAGATAAGCAACCTGATGTACTCGTTTTAGACATTATTATGCCACACTTAGATGGTTTAGCTGTATTGGAAAAAATGCGACATATTGAAAGGTTAAAACAGCCTAGCGTAATTATGTTGACAGCATTCGGGCAAGAAGATGTGACGAAAAAAGCAGTTGACTTAGGTGCCTCATATTTCATATTAAAACCATTTGATATGGAGAATTTAACGAGTCATATTCGTCAAGTGAGTGGTAAAGCAAACGCTATGATTAAACGTCCACTACCATCATTCCGATCAGCAACAACAGTAGATGGAAAACCGAAAAACTTAGATGCGAGTATTACGAGTATCATTCATGAAATTGGTGTACCCGCTCATATTAAAGGATATATGTATTTACGAGAAGCAATCTCCATGGTATACAACGATATCGAATTATTAGGATCGATTACGAAAGTATTGTATCCAGATATCGCAAAGAAATATAATACAACAGCAAGCCGTGTGGAGCGCGCAATTCGTCACGCGATTGAAGTAGCGTGGAGCCGTGGGAATATTGATTCTATTTCGTCCTTATTCGGTTATACAGTATCCATGTCAAAAGCAAAACCTACGAATTCTGAGTTTATCGCAATGGTTGCGGATAAGCTGAGACTTGAACATAAAGCTAGCTGAGAGTAGAAGTAGAAAAGGGTTTTTGTTTTAGTAAAACCGATGCATGCTGGAACTCTATACTCGACAGTAATTTTAAAACTAATAAACTTTTTAATGAAAGACCAATGAATGTTATAATTCGTTGGTTTTTTTATTTTGTTTAGAAAAAGAGATTATTTGATATTATGGAAAATAAAACCTATTTTTAGTAATATTACATGTAAGTGAGTTTTTTTATAAGACAATTAAATAGATATAGATAGGGGGAAGGGGAATGAAAAATAAAATTTCAACTTGGCTAGGAATAGTAGCAGCTATGGGAGTTCTTGCTATTGCAGTTACATTTGGGATGTTAGAACTTGCCGATAATCCAGTAGATAAAGAAGTGAGCGCTCAAATAGATAAAAAAGAAGACCAAACAATAGTAGGTAGAGAGGTAGATGGGGTCTTTGTTGATGTGTATGTTACTGAAAATTCTACTGAAAGAGAAGTCATTACAGCGATGCATCGCATGACTCATCAAAAAGTGGTGGCAGAACGAAAATCGGGCTCTATCCCAATGATTCAAAATAATGCTAAAAAATTAAAAGAAATCATAAATAAGAGTAGCTTTTCGAAGAAAAATGAGCTATTAGCAATTGCTAATAGATGGGCACAAAAAGATTTTAGTAAAATTGTAGAAGATCACAATTATTTCTCGGATGTTCAAGAAGATAACGTTTGTAAAGCAACTAGAGCGATGGATGCGGTAGAAGAGCAACATTATATTTTAACTACATTCGGGGAGGAAAAAGCGAAAGAACTATACGAATCAGGGGATGCTCCGCACGTTCAATAAAAAATAATATAAAGGGCTTCTAGTTTTTTATGATCGTGTTTAAGGACGCAATGGGGGCTTATAAATAAATAGTCTGCTTTCTTTATGATTTGTAACAAAAATAATAAAGGAACGGCTAAATCGCATCGTAGCACATCTGTTAAAGGATTTTAGCAGGGAAGTCATCCGTGATATAATAGAAAATAATAAAAAGCCCTGCAAAACAGGACTGTATTATTCTTCGTCTTTATTTTGTTTTTCTAATTCAACTAGCTTTTGAATTAAAATGTGTTGCGGCATATGGATGAGTTGTTCAAGTGGAACACCTAGTGCTTTTGATAAGCGGACTGCAGTATCTGGAGAAATTTGCAATGGTCTCATAGAAGTACCTCCTTTTTCGTATAGTATAGCATAAGATTGGGGGAGTGAGGATGACTCTTATATTTGCGCATCGTGGTGCGGCTGGAACGTACCCAGAAAATACAATGCTTTCATTTGAAGCGGCTGAGTCTTTTAGAGCGGATGGAATTGAACTTGATGTTCAATTAACGAAAGATGGAAAAGTTGTCGTCATTCATGATGAAACGGTGGACCGGACTACAAATGGAAAAGGTGCGGTTCGGAATTATGTATATGAGGACTTATGTAAGTTAGATGCAAGTTATAAATTTGGTGATAAAGTAGGTTTTTGTAAAATACCACTTTTAGAAGAGGTATTAGAGTGGCTTGAACAAACGAGTTTGCTACTTAATATTGAACTTAAAAATAATAAAATTCCATATAGAGGTTTAGAGGAAGAAGTTATAACGCTTGTGCGGAAATTTAGTTTAGAGGATCGCGTTGTATTTTCTTCGTTTAATCACTACAGTATGAAACGGTGCCATATGATGGCTCCTGATATTCAAACTGCAATTTTATATCGCGAAGGTTTGCATAGTCCGTGGGCATACGCGAAAAAAATGGGGGCTACAGCAGTACATCCGAATTATCGTTACCTTCAAGATGCTATTGCTGAACTAACGATGGAAAGTGGTGTAGAGGTTCGCCCTTATACAATTAATGAAGAAACGCTTATGCGTAAATATTTTGATATGAATATATCGGCGATTATTACTGATTACCCTGAAACGGCAAGAACGTTATTGCCGATAAAAAAATGAGACCGCGTGTAACGGTCTCATTTTTTTATTTATAAATAGTGGGGCATTCCTATCTTCTGAAGCGAGCTTGTACTTTATTTCGTTTACGATCTCGGTGTACGACGAAGCCACCAAAAATATAAAACCCGAGCCCGAAGCAGAGAGCGCCGATTAAAAATTGTAACCACAGTATAGAGATTGGTGGAAATAGAATCCCGAATACAGTATCTCTCATTAACTTTATACCAAACACAGCTAATGAAATAGGGATGAGTGCTAATGATAGAGCAAGGTAACGCTGCATATAAACGCTCCTTTTCAGATTATTTTGTTTATTTTAATGATGTTATATGAAAAGGGGGTTTGTCAAGAGGGGGTTGAACGAGTAAGATAAGGGTGTGAAAAAATTTGCAGAGTTACTTCGAGAGGAAGTGTAATATATGAAACAAAAAGTATTAATTGTTGGTGCAGGTGAAGGCGGGAGCGCACTGCTGAATCTGTTATATAGTTCGAATATATTTCAAATTATAGGGATTATTGATATAAATCCGTTGGCAAAAGGATTACAAATTGCTAAGGAATATGGAATTGCAATTGGAGAAAGTGTAACTCCATTTCTTTCTATGCATATCGATGTAATATTTGATATGACAGGTGAAGATGATGTACATAAAGTTTTATTGGAAAAAAAGAAAAAAGACACTCTTCTTATACCAGGTGATATTGCAAAAATTGTTACAGGATTAGCGCATGAGAAGGAAGGGTTAATTGGGCGGTTAGAGGAACAAACGCAACAAGGAGAATTAATTTTAAATTCTACGCATGACGGCATGATCGTAATTGATCAAGAGGGACAAGTTCGTCTTTTTAATAAAAGTGCAGAGCGTATTATCGGATATAAAAAAGAAGAGGCGATAGGAAAATATATTTTAGAAGTTATTCCGACTAGTAAATTACTTCGCATTATACGTACGAAACAAATAGAAGTAAATTATGAACTAACATTAGAGAATGGAAAGAAAATTATTACAACGCGTATACCGATATTAAAAGAGGGCGGAGAGGTACAAGGGGCATTTGCAATTTTTAAAGATATAACAGAAGTTGTAGATTTAGCGGAAGAAGTTACAGACTTAAAAGAAATTCAAACACTATTAGAGGCGATTATTAACTCATCTGAAGAAGCGATTTCGGTTGTGGATGAAAAAGGAAGAGGTTTAGTCATTAACCCGGCATATACGAAATTAACGGGTTTAACAGAAGAAGATATTATTGGGAAGCCTGCTACAACTGATATTGTAGAAGGCGAAAGTATGCATATGAAAGTACTTCGAACGCGTCGTGCGGTGCGCGGAATACATATGAAGATTGGGCAAAAAAAGCGCGATGTAATTGTAAACGTAGCGCCAGTTATTGTGGATGGAATATTGAAAGGAAGCGTCGGCGTTATCCGTGACGTGTCGGAAATTCAAAAGTTAACAAATGAATTGAATAGAGCGAGGCAAATCATTCGCACATTAGAAGCGAAATATTCTTTTGATGATATTGTCGGAAATTCAGATGAAACAACTGCAGCTATCGAACAGGCGAAGCTAGGAGCGAATACACCGGCAACGGTACTGTTACGCGGTGAATCTGGGACTGGTAAAGAATTGTTTGCCCATGCAATCCATAATGGAAGTAATCGAAAATACAATAAGTTCGTCCGTGTAAACTGTGCGGCCATTTCGGAGACGTTGTTAGAAAGTGAATTATTTGGTTATGAGGAAGGGGCGTTTTCTGGAGCGAAAAGAGGCGGGAAACGTGGGTTCTTTGAGGAAGCGAATAACGGTAGTATTTTTTTAGATGAAATAGGGGAGTTATCTGCAAATACACAAGCGAAACTCCTTCGTGTATTGCAGGAAAAAGAAATTGTAAAAGTTGGTGGAACGAAAGCGATACCTATTAATGTTCGAGTAATTGCAGCGACACATGTGAATTTAGAAAAGGCTATTCTAGAAGGGAAGTTTAGGGAGGATTTATATTATCGATTAAATAAAATTCCAATTCAAATTCCATCTCTTCGTCAACGTAAAGGAGATATACCGAAAATTGCGGACAGGTTGATTCAAAAAATTAATCAAGATTATGGTCGTAATGTAGAAGGGCTCACTGATTCAGCTATTTTATATTTACAATCATACGAATGGCCAGGGAATGTGAGAGAACTTGAAAATATTTTAGGACGAGCGATTATTTTTATGAATTATAACGAGATATATATTGATGTACAACATTTACCACCATTACATAACGAAGAGCAGGTGGAGTCAAAGCAATCTCATTTATTACCTGAATTAGAAGAAAAGCCACTTGAACATTTAGTGACAGAGTTTGAAGGGAATATTATTCATGAATATTTGGAGAGATTTGATGGGAATAAAACACAAACTGCAAAAGCGTTAGGAATTTCCGTACGAAATTTATATTATAAGCTAGAAAAGTATGACCATGCAAAAAATAGCATGCAATAAATTGCGTACTGTGCAATTTATTGCATGGTATACAAAAAGCGACAAAATAAGACAGAATCTTTTGTTATTTTCCAAAGTATTGATTTTACTGCATTTTGAATGCGTTTTCATTATTGGTAAGACCACTTTTAAAAGTTGGCACGGTATTTGCTTTATAAATAGACGAGGGACGACGGAAAGGGTTGATTACAAAATATGAAGTTAGAATACTTAATTGATCAAGCAGCGGGACAGCCTAAAAAAACTGTAGCTGTAGCAGTAGCTGAAGATCATGAAGTAATTGAAGCTGTAGCGAAAGCAATTAAATTACAGCTAGCTCAATTTCGTCTATATGGAAATCAAGAAAAAATAATGGGGATGCTACAAGAACATGGTTTACAAACTTCAGAACATGTTGAAGTGATTGCAGCAATGTCTAATGCAGAGGCTGCAGAACTTTCTGTTAAAGCTGTGAGAAATGGTGAGGCAGACGTGCTTATGAAGGGGAACATCCCAACAGCGAATATTTTGAAGGCTGTGTTAAACAAAGAGTGGGGCCTACGTAAAGGTAGCGTACTTTCACATGTAGCAGCATTTGAAGTTCCAAATTATGATCGTCTTATTTTCGTTACAGATGCAGCGATGAACATCGCACCTGATGTAACACAAAAAGCTGCTATTATACAAAATACTGTAGAAGTTGCCCAGGCAATAGGAATCGACTTGCCAAAAGTGGCACCAATTGCAGCAGTAGAAGTTGTGAATCCAGCGATGCAGGCGACAATTGATGCAGCGATGTTAACACAAATGAATCGCCGCGGACAAATTAAAGATTGTATCGTTGATGGACCACTTGCTTTAGATAATGCAGTATCACAAATTGCAGCAGAGCATAAAGGCATAGTAAGTGATGTAGCAGGTAAGGCAGATATTTTACTCGTCCCAACGATTGAAGCTGGAAATGTGCTATATAAATCACTCGTATACTTTGCGGATGCAAAAGTAGGAGCAATGATTGCTGGCGCAAAAGCACCGATTGTTTTAACATCTCGTGCTGATTCAGCAGAAACAAAAGTATATTCATTAGCATTGGCAGTTGCGACTGCTTCAAAATAAACCAAAAAGGGTAAAACATTAGGGGGAAACGACAATGACATTAGAAATCTTCGAATACTTAGAAAAATATGATTATGAGCAAGTGGTATTTTGTCAAGATAAAGAATCTGGTTTAAAAGCAATTATTGCAATTCATGATACAACACTTGGACCGGCTCTTGGTGGAACAAGAATGTGGACATATGATTCTGAAGAAGCGGCGATTGAAGATGCATTGCGTCTTGCAAAAGGGATGACATACAAAAACGCAGCAGCTGGTTTAAACTTAGGTGGTGCGAAAACAGTAATTATCGGTGATCCTCGTAAAGATAAGAGTGAAGCAATGTTCCGTGCACTAGGACGTTATATCCAAGGACTAAACGGACGATACATTACAGCTGAAGATGTTGGTACAACAGTAGATGATATGGATATTATCCACGAAGAAACTGACTTTGTAACAGGTATCTCACCATCATTCGGTTCTTCTGGTAACCCATCTCCAGTAACTGCATACGGTGTTTATCGTGGTATGAAAGCAGCTGCAAAAGAAGCTTTCGGTACTGACAATTTAGAAGGAAAAGTAATTGCTGTTCAAGGCGTTGGTAACGTAGCATATCATCTATGCAAACATTTACACGCTGAAGGAGCAAAATTAATCGTTACAGATATTAATAAAGAAGCTGTACAACGTGCTGTAGAAGAATTCGGTGCATCAGCAGTTGAACCAAATGAAATTTACGGTGTTGAATGCGATATTTACGCACCATGTGCATTAGGCGCAACAGTTAATGATGAAACTATTCCACAACTTAAAGCAAAAGTAATCGCAGGTTCTGCAAATAACCAATTAAAAGAAGATCGTCACGGTGACATCATTCATGAAATGGGTATTGTATACGCACCAGATTATGTAATTAATGCAGGTGGCGTAATTAACGTAGCAGACGAATTATATGGATACAATAGAGAACGTGCACTAAAACGTGTTGAGTCTATTTATGACACGATTGCAAAAGTAATCGAAATTTCAAAACGCGATGGCATAGCAACTTATGTAGCGGCAGATCGTCTAGCTGAAGAGCGCATTGCAAGCTTGAAAAATTCTCGTAGCACTTACTTACGCAACGGTCACGATATTATTAGCCGTCGCTAATCATTCATATATAACTTTTACAAAAGGTGTGGTTACCTCTTATGAGGTTTCCGCTTCCTTTTGAATTTATTAGTGGAGGTAGCAACATTGTCTGTAAATCGAATTCTTGTTATTAACCCAGGTAGTACATCCACAAAAATTGGTGTTTTTGATAATGAAAGACCCGTTCTAGAAGAAACGATTCGTCATGACGTAGAACAGATTGGAAAATATAAGCGAATTATCGACCAATATGAGTTTCGAAAAGAAACGATTTTAGAAGTTCTACATTCTCATGGTATTAACATTTCAAAATTAAACGCTGTTTGTGGACGTGGTGGATTACTTCGTCCAATCGAAGGCGGTACTTATACAGTAAACGATGCGATGTTAGAAGATTTGAAAAATGGCTTTAGCGGTCATCACGCTTCAAACCTTGGAGGCATTTTGGCATATGAAATTGCTTCTGGATTAAATATCCCTGCATTCATTGTGGATCCTGTCGTTGTAGATGAGATGGAGCCGGTTGCTCGTATAAGTGGCATTGCTGGTATGGAACGCAAAAGTATCTTCCATGCATTAAATCAAAAAGCAGTTGCTCGTAAAGTAGCTGAACAGTTAAATCACAAATACGAGGATTTAAATTTATTAGTTACACATATGGGCGGTGGCATTACAGTTGGTGCTCATAAAAAAGGAAGAGTAGTCGATGTGAATAACGGTTTAAACGGAGAAGGACCATTTAGTCCAGAGCGCGCTGGTACAGTACCAGTAGGGCAACTAGTAGAAATGTGTTTCTCTGGTGAGTATTACCGTGATGAAATGATTAAAAAACTTGTCGGACAAGGTGGACTTGTAAGTTTAATCGGTACAAATGATGCGATTAAAGTAGAGAAAATGGTTGAAAAAGGTGATCCTGAAGCAACTCTTATTTATAAGGCAATGGCATATCAAGTTGCAAAAGAGATTGGCGGAGCTAGCGCTGTACTTCACGGGAAAATCGATGCAATCGTATTAACTGGTGGACTGGCATACAGTAAAATTCTTGTCGATGAAATAAAAGAGCGAGTGGACTGGATTGCAGATGTTATCGTACATCCAGGCGAAGATGAGTTAGAAGCGTTAGCAGAAGGAGCACTTCGTGTGTTACGTGAAGAAGAAGCTCCAAAAGAATACGTTGTACGTGAAAAAGAAACGGTAGCTAGGGGTTGAGATAATGGCAAAAGAATATGATTTAGTCATCGTTGGCGGCGGTACTGGTGGATATGTTGCTGCAATTCGTGCATCACAATTAGGATTAAAAACAGCACTAGTCGAAAAAGAAAATCTTGGTGGTACTTGTTTACACAAAGGATGTATTCCTAGTAAAGCTCTTTTACGTAGTGCGGAAGTATATGCAACTGCTAAAAAAAGCGAAGAGTTCGGAGTTATTGCAAGCAATGTAGAACTAAACTTTGCGAAAGTACAAGAGCGTAAAGAGAAGATTGTAACGCAGCTTCATAAAGGCGTTCAACATTTAATGAAACAAGGTAAAATTGATGTGTTTGAAGGTATTGGTCGTATTCTTGGCCCGTCTATTTTCTCTCCTATGCCAGGGACAATTTCAGTTGAACTTGCAAGTGGAGAAGAGAATGAAATGTTAATTCCAAAAAATGTACTTGTTGCAACAGGTTCTCGTCCAAATTCATTACCAGGTTTAGAATTAGATGGAGAATACGTAATGTCTTCGGATCATGCCCTAAAAATGGAAACGCTTCCTAGTTCGATTATTATCGTTGGTGGCGGTGTAATCGGTATTGAGTGGGCATCTATGCTTGCTGACTTCGGTGTAGAAGTTACAGTATTAGAGTATGCAAAAACGATATTACCACTAGAAGATCAAGACGTTTCAAAAGAAATGCAACGTCTATTCAAGAAAAAAGGTATTAAAGTGGTAACTGGTGCAAAAGTATTACCAGAAACATTGGTAAAAGATAATGGAGTAACAATCCAAGCTGAACATAACGGTGAGAATAAAGAATTTAAAGCTGAAAAAATGCTTGTATCTGTTGGAAGACAAGCGAATACGCAAAATATTGGCTTAGAGAACACAGATATCGTTGTGGAAAAAGGATACATTCAAACAAATGAGTTTTATCAAACGAAAGAATCGCATATTTACGCAATTGGAGATGTAATCGGTGGTTTGCAACTTGCTCACGTTGCTTCTCATGAAGGAATTGCTGCAGTAGAACATATTGCAGGGAAAGAAGTTACACCAATTGATTACTCTATGGTATCAAAATGCGTATATAGCAGTCCAGAAGTTGCTTCTGTTGGCTTAACAGAACAAGAAGCGAAAGAAAAAGGCTATAAGTTAAAAGTAGGTAAGTTCTCATTCCGCGCAATCGGAAAAGCACTTGTATACGGAGAATCAGATGGTTTCGTAAAACTTGTAGTTGATGAAGAGACAAATGACATTCTTGGTGTTCATATGATTGGACCACATGTAACAGATATGATTTCTGAAGCTGGTCTTGCAAGAGTACTTGATGCAACACCTTGGGAAGTAGCACATACAATTCATCCGCATCCATCATTATCTGAGGCGATTGGTGAAGCAGCACTTGCTGTAGATGGAAGAGCGTTACACGCATAAAAATGTGGATTTAGGAGGTTATGAAAAATGGCAGAAGTAAAAGAAAAGCGCCATGAAGAGCTTGGCTTAAGTGATGAGCAAGTATTAGAAATGTTCCGTACGATGTTACTTGCACGTAAAATCGACGAACGTATGTGGTTATTAAACCGCGCTGGTAAAATTCCATTCGTAATTTCTTGTCAAGGACAAGAGGCTGCACAAGTTGGAGCGGCGTTCGCTCTTGATAGAGAGAAAGATTATGCATTACCATACTATCGTGATATGGGTGTTGTACTAGCATTTGGTATGACAGCTAAAGAGCTTATGTTGTCTGCTTTCGCGAAAGCTGGAGATCCAAACTCTGGTGGTCGTCAAATGCCTGGTCACTTCGGTCAAAAGAAAAATCGTATTGTTACAGGTTCATCTCCAGTAACAACGCAAGTACCACATGCAGTTGGTATTGCACTAGCTGGAAAAATGGAGAAGAAAGATTTAGTAACGTTCGTTACATTTGGAGAAGGTTCTTCAAACCAAGGTGACTTCCATGAAGGGGCAAACTTTGCTGGTGTACACAAACTACCTGTTATTTTTATGTGTGAAAATAACAAATATGCAATCTCTATTCCGGTTGAAAAACAATTAGCATGTAAAAACGTATCAGATCGTGCAATTGGTTATGGTATGCCTGGATATACAATAGACGGAAACGATCCGCTTGCAGTATATAAAGCTGTAAAAGAAGCAGCAGATCGCGGTCGTCGTGGTGAAGGCCCAACTTTAATTGAAACAGTATCATATCGTTTAACAGCACATTCTAGTGACGATGATGATCGTGTTTATCGTGATAAAGAAGAAGTAGAAGAAGCAAAGAAAAAAGATTCAATTATAACATTCGCGGCTTATTTAAAAGAAGCTGGTGTGTTAACTGAGGAATCGGAAAAACAAATGTTAGACGAAATTATGCATATCGTAAATGAAGCAACAGAATATGCAGAAAATGCTCCGTATGCAGCACCTGAAGATGCATTGAAGCACGTATACGCAGAATAGGGGGGAACGTTTCATGGCTGTAATGTCTTATATTGATGCTATTACATTAGCAATGCGCGAAGAAATGGAACGCGATGAGAAAGTATTCGTTTTAGGAGAAGATGTTGGTAAAAAAGGTGGCGTGTTTAAAGCGACACACGGTTTGTATGATCAATTTGGTGAAGATCGTGCGCTTGATGCACCGCTTGCAGAATCTGCAATTGCTGGGGTAGCAATTGGTGCAGCAATGTATGGTATGCGTCCAATCGCTGAAATGCAGTTTGCTGATTTCATCATGCCAGCAGTAAACCAAATTGTTTCTGAGGCAGCAAAAATTCGTTATCGTTCTAATAATGATTGGACTTGTCCAGTTACAATCCGTGCACCATTTGGCGGGGGGGTTCACGGTGCATTGTATCATTCACAATCTGTAGAAGCGATGTTTGCAAACCAACCAGGTTTAAAAATCGTTATCCCTTCTACACCATATGATGCAAAAGGCTTATTAAAAGCAGCCATTCGTGATGAAGATCCAGTATTATTCTTCGAACATAAACGTGCATATCGTTTAATTAAAGGTGAAGTGCCGGAGGATGACTACGTATTACCAATCGGAAAAGCAGATGTAAAACGTGAAGGTGATGATATTACAGTTATCACGTACGGATTATGTGTTCATTTTGCTCTTCAAGCAGCTGAAAAGTTAGCACAAGATGGCATCTCTGCACACATTCTTGATTTACGTACTGTATATCCATTAGATAAAGAAGCAATCATTGAAGCAGCTTCTAAAACAGGTAAAGTTCTTCTTGTAACAGAAGACAATAAAGAAGGAAGCATTATGAGTGAAGTGGCAGCAATTATTGCTGAAAACTGTCTATTTGATTTAGATGCGCCAATCGCACGTCTTGCAGGTCCAGACGTTCCAGCAATGCCATATGCACCAACAATGGAAAAATTCTTTATGGTAAATCCAGATAAAGTTGAAAAAGCAATGCGTGAACTTGCGGAATTTTAATCGGGGGGACTATACATGGCTGTAGAAAATATTACAATGCCTCAGCTCGGGGAGAGCGTTACAGAGGGCACAATTAGTAAATGGCTCGTTAATGTTGGCGATCACGTAAACAAGTATGATCCGCTTGCAGAAGTAATGACTGATAAAGTAAATGCTGAAGTACCATCTTCTTTCACTGGTATTGTGAAAGAGTTAATCGCTGGTGAAGGTGATACGTTAGCTGTAGGTGAAGTAGTTTGTGTGATTCAAGTAGAAGGCGCAGACGAAGTAGCAGCAACAGCTGTTGAGGAAAAAACGAAAGAAGAACCAAAGGCAGCAGCAATTACGCCTGAAAAAGCACCGAAAGTAAAACAACCAACTGATGGAAAACCACGTTTTTCACCAGCTGTGTTAAAACTTGCGGGTGAGCATAACGTTGATTTAGATTTAGTAGAGGGTACGGGAGCAAACGGCCGTATCACTCGTAAAGATATTTTAAAGCTAGTGGAATCTGGAAATATTCCACAAGCAGGTGCGAAGAAAGAGGAAGCTGTAGCGGTAGTAGTAGAAGCTCGCCCAGAAGCACCAAAAGCAGCACCAGTAGCGCAAAAAGTAGAAGCTGCGAAACCAGTTTCTGTACCTACAATGCCTGGAGATATCGAAATTCCAGTAACAGGTGTGCGTAAAGCAATCGCAGCAAACATGTTACGCAGTAAACACGAAGCACCACACGCTTGGATGATGATTGAAGTAGATGTGACAAACCTTGTGTCATACCGTAACTCAATTAAAGGTGACTTTAAGAAGCGTGAAGGCTTTAACTTAACGTTCTTTGCTTTCTTCGTAAAAGCAGTGGCACAAGCGTTAAAAGAGTATCCTCAAATTAATTCAATGTGGGCTGGCGATAAAATTGTTCAGAAGAAAGATATTAACCTTTCTATCGCTGTTGCAACAGAGGAAGAATTATTTGTACCAGTAATTAAGCAAGCGGACGAGAAAACAATTAAAGGTATCGCTCGTGAAATTACAGAACTTGCAGGAAAAGTACGCACGAAATCGCTAAAAGCAGACGAAATGCAAGGTGGAACATTTACAATTAATAACACAGGATCATTCGGTTCTGTTCAATCTATGGGTATTATTAATTACCCACAAGCGGCTATTTTACAAGTTGAATCAATTGTAAAACGCCCAGTAATTATGGATAATGGTATGTTCGGTGCTCGTGACATGGTTAACTTATGTTTATCACTTGATCACCGCGTACTTGATGGTTTAATCTGTGGTAAGTTCTTAGGACGTGTTAAAGAAATTTTAGAAAACATGTCAGAAAACAATACATCTGTATATTAATAAAAAGCTCGCTTATGCGAGCTTTTTATCGTCTTATTTCTTCATCTACATCCTACTATATGTATAAATACCTTTCCCAGTAATCTTACAATAAACGATTATGTATTAGGAATTTACGAAAATACATTGCTGATATATGGTATATGGATATAAAATAAGAAAAGAATAATTTTTTTGGCAAATCTTACTGATGAAACTGTAGTATAATATATTGTATTGTATGAAAAAGAGAGTTATTCTATATAAGTGTTTTATAGATAATGTGTAATCAGTCGTCAAAACATGAAGAATGTTGACTCCTGGTTTTTTATTTTGCTGTAACAATGTTTCAGGAGGATGTCATGAAAAGAAGTACCGAGTTTCTAAAAAGTTTAGATGTAAAATTAATTTTAATTTTGTGTGCACTATGTGTGACGAGTATAGCTGCTATATATAGCAGTCAGCAAACGGGACAGTATGGAGCTGCAAACTTTGCTATGAAGCAGGGGATTAACTACATAATTGGGGTTGTATTGTTACTTCTTATTGCTAGCATTGACTTAGATCAGTTGCAAAAATTGTCTTGGCCGCTTTATATTGCTGGGTTTGCTTCACTTATTCTTTTGAAAGTATTACCACCATCAGGTTTTACACCTGAAAAATTAGGTGCAAAAAGATGGTTTGTTTTCCCAGTATTTGGACAAATTCAGCCGTCTGAGTTTTTCAAAATTGCATTGCTTCTTGTAGTAGCGAGTATAGCAGTGAAACATAATGCACAGTATATGGCAAGGACATTCCAAACAGATTTAAAGCTAGTAGGTAAAATTATGCTAGTGTCACTTCCGCCTATGGCGGTTGTATATAGTCAACCGGATACAGGTATGGTGTTCTTATATGCTGCTGCAATTGCATGTATTTTATTTATGTCGGGTATACAAAAGAAATTGATAGCATTATGTACAGTTATTCCGTTGACCATATTATCTGCTTTAATATTTATTTTCTTTAAGTATCAAGATTTTTTCTATAATAATTTAGTTACTTTACTAAAACCTCACCAACAGTCGCGTATTGTAGGTTGGTTAAATCCATTTGAAAATGCAGATCAAGGTTACCAAACGCAACAATCGATTTTAGCTGTAGGTAGTGGAGGAATGGAAGGTAAAGGGTTTGGGGGAGGAAGCGTCTATATCCCAGAGAAGCATACTGACTTTATTTTCGCTACAATTGCCGAAGAAGGTGGGTTTATCGTAGCAGCGTTAGTTGTCTTCTTGTTCCTATTACTACTATATCGAACAATTATTATTGGTTATTCCGCTGATAATTTATTTGGTACATTATTATGCGCTGGATCGATTGGTATATTAACAGTTCAAATATTCCAAAACATCGGTATGATCGTTGGATTAATGCCTGTAAAAGGTATTGCATTACCTTTCTTATCGTATGGGGGAAGTTCCTTATTCTCGAATATGATTATGATGGGGCTCATACTATCGGTACGGAAAACTTATAAAAAATATATGTTTTCAGTTAAGTAAAAAAAGCTGGTTCGTTTTTAAACGAATCAGCTTTTTTACATATATGCTCATAAACGTTGCAAACTAAAACAGGATAGCAGTTTGAGACGGGTAAGGAGTGCAAATTGATGCATATGCATATTTTTGAAGGAGCACGGCATCTTTCTAATAGTGAATGGGTTATTCGGGCTATTATAGCATACATATTTTTAATATTAGTTGCGAAAGCGATGGGGCAAAGGTCTATCGCACAACTTCGTTTTTTAGATGTTGTATTAGTGTTATTGCTTGGTGGGAATATTTCTAACGCATTGTCTGATGAAAAAGTAGGGTTACTGGGCTCGATGATTACAACGTTCATACTTGTTGTACTTCATATTATAAGCTCAGTTTTAATGCTGAAATGGGATAGATGGAGACGCTTTTTAGAGCCTGCACCTATTATTCTTATACACAATGGTTCCATTGATTTTAGCAATTTGAAAAAGGCGAGAATTACCTTGGAATATTTGTTTTCGGAACTTCGTATGCGAAATGTGAGCGATATTCAAACGGTTAAATTAGCATTATGGGAAGCGAGTGGCGTTGTTTCTATATTTCAGTATCCAGAATATGAAGCAGCTTCTCGGCGGGATCTAAAAGTGGCGGGGAGAAGGTCTCCAGTTTCTTTCATTTTAGTGAAAAATGGAAGGATTCAACAGGACGTTCTCGCTTTAATAGAAAAACCAGAAGAGTGGGCAAAAGAGTTTTTAGAGAAGAGTGCGGAAATTGAATCCATTATGTTAGCTACAGTAGATGAATCACATAAAATAAATATTTTGTTAAAAAAATGAAAAATATACGCATTTTGTCGTTTTGTACATATGATACAATAGTGTGGACAACGAAAAAGGAGGCGATACGGTGGGATATGTAGAAGAATTACGAAAAATAGTTGGTCATCGCCCTTTAATTTTAGTTGGTGCTGTTGTACTCGTTATAAATGAAAATGGTTATGTTTTATTGCAGCAGCGGACAGAGCCGTACGGAAAATGGGGGCTACCTGGCGGGCTAATGGAGCTTAGTGAATCACCAGAAGAAACAGCTTATCGTGAAGTATATGAAGAGACAGGAATAAAAGTGAAGAACTTGCGACTAATCAATGTATTTTCTGGAGCGAACTACTTTACAAAATTAGCAAACGGTGATGAATTTCAATCTGTAACAACCGCCTATTATACGGATGAATACGAAGGGGATTTTGTTATGAATAAAGAAGAAGCAGTTCAGCTTAAATTCTTTTCAGTAACAGAACTACCTGACTATATTGTGGGATCGCATAAAAAAATGATTGCTGAATATATGAAGATTATGGAAAAAAAGATATAATAAAAGTGAAAGAAATACAAAAACACAGCTCTGGTTGGTAGTCCAGACGCATGATTTCATGTCAGTAACCTTCCCCTCCGGGATGTCCCGTATTTCTAATTTTTTAAAGGAGGGGCTGTCAATGGAGTTGACAGTATATCATGATGGCCAATTTTTTGTTGGAATTATTACATGCAAAGAACAAGGGAAATTGTATGGAGCGAGGTATATTTTTGGAGCGGAACCGTCAGATGAAGAAGTGCTTATGTTTGTGAATGGTTCACATTTAGAGCATTTTCAGCATTTTGCAAAATGTGGTGTAGAAGTTAAAGAAAAACAGCGTCCTAAAAATATAAAGCGTATCATACGACAAACAGCAAAAGAAACAAATGTTAAACGTTTTACTAAGGCGCAAGAGGCGATTAGTTTATCTTATGAATTGCATAAACAAGAAAAGAAAGTGCAGTCTAAGGAGAAGCGAGAAGCTGAAAAAGAAAGAAGACGTTTAATTAAAGTACAAAAAGCAAAGCAAAAACATCGTGGTCATTAAAGAAAAGGTGTTAGAGCAAGTGCTCTAACACCTTTTCTATACTTAAATACAAGTAAACTTACTTGTATTTCATAAACATTAACTGGTAAGATACAAATAGGTAGTTTTAGAGGAGGGAAAAGAGTGATTAATTTTAACTTTTTTATGAATGATGTTGTCCGCCAAGCGCGTGAAGAGATTGTCTCTGCTGGATATACAGAATTGACGACGCCAGAAGCGGTAGAAGAAGCGTTTAAAAGAAATGGAACAACACTTGTAATGGTAAACTCTGTATGTGGTTGTGCAGGTGGTATCGCTCGTCCTGCTGCTGCGCATTCCGTACATTATGATAAACGTCCTAACCACCTTGTAACGGTGTTTGCAGGTCAAGATAAAGAAGCGACAGCAAGAGCGCGTGAATATTTCGAAGGGTACCCACCTTCTTCTCCATCATTTGCTTTATTAAAAGATGGAAAAATTGTAACGATGGTAGAGCGTCATGAAATTGAAGGTCATGAACCGATGCAAGTTATTGCAAAACTACAATCGTATTTCGAAGAGAATTGTGAAGAACTATAAAAAATAATAAAAAAGGCGGCACGTCCACAATCAAGTGGATGTGCCGCCTTTTTTATTTATTATTTTAATTTCTGAGATATGCATAGTTATGTTATTTTATGCATTATTTTATACACAACAAAAAGCGTTTATATTGTTATTTTATTTATTTTTATTTTATATATTGCATAAAAATAAAAGTGCTGATACAATACAAACATCGAATAAATATTCTATTAAACTTTTAAATATACATTATTAGGGGGAAGAAAGATGAAGAAGTTATTATCAATATCGTTTGCACTTATTTTAATTGTAAGTATATTCAGCGCTTGTAGTAATGGGGAATCGAAAGAAACAAAAGGAAATAAGAAAGTACTCGTAATGGGGACTTCAGCAGATTATAAACCATATGAATACGTGGAAGCTTCAAAAAGTGATGAAATTATTGGTTTTGATGTTGATGTTGCTAAATATATTGGAAAAGAACTTGGGTATGAAGTGAAAGTGAAAGATATGGATTTTGGTGGTTTATTAGCATCTCTTAGTTCAGGAAAAGTTGATTTCGTAATGGCAGGTATGACGCCAACTGCAGAGCGTAAAAATAATGTTGATTTTACAGATATTTATTTTGTTGCGAAAAATATGGTCGTTTCTAAAAAGGATTCTAATATTAAATCTGTAGAGGATTTAAAAGGGAAAAAAGTAGGAGTACAAACAGGATCTATTCAAGAAGAGAAAGCAGCAGAATTTAAAAAACAAGTAGATTTCCAAGTTGAGGGACGTGACCGTATACCAGAAATCGTACAAGAAATTAAAGCTGGTCGTTTTGACGCTGCAATTATAGAAGACACAGTTGCTAAAAATTATTTAGAGAAAATGAAAGATTTAAAAGGAATTGAAATTAAAGAAGCGCCAGAAGAAGTTGGAGCAGCAATTGCCCTTCCGAAAAATAGTGATAAAACAGCTGAATTTAATAAAGTAATTAAAAAAATGCAAGAAAATGGAGAAATGGATAAATTAGTGAAGAAATGGTTTGGCAGCGAAAAATAAGCTGCCTTTCACTTTTCTTTGAGGGGAATGAAAAGGATGAACTTAGATTTTTCGGCGATTACGCCTTCGATACCATATATACTAAAAGGTTTAGAAGTTACTTTGAAAATTGTAGCAGTATCAGCTTTAGCAGGATTTATTTTAGGAACATTATTAGCACTTTGTAAAATTGCTAGAATACGAGCGTTAAATATAGCAGCAGATTTTTATACATCAATTTTTCGTGGTACACCACTTGTATTGCAATTAATGATTATTTATTTCGGCGTCCCGCAAATAATTGGTTATGAAATACCAGCATTCTTAGCAGCTGTACTTGCATTTAGCTTGAATTCAGGTGCATACATGTCAGAAGTGATTCGTGCTGGTATTCAAGCAGTTGATAAAGGACAAACAGAAGCAGCGATGGCTTTAGGGATACCGTACGGAAAAATGATGAGAAATATTATTTTCCCTCAAGCATTAAAAAATATATTACCAGCTCTTGTGAACGAATTTGCGACACTTACGAAAGAATCGGCTGTAGTAACAGTAATAGGCGCGACTGATTTAATGCGTCGTGCTTACATCGTAGGCGGTGAGACATTTAAATATCTTGAACCATTACTTTTTGTTGGACTGATTTATTATATGTTAGTCATTATTCTTACATTAGTCGGGAAGGCAATTGAAGGGAGAATGAAGAAAAGTGATTAAAATTGAAAACCTTCATAAATCATTTGGTAAAAACGAAGTATTAAAAGGAATTACAACAACGATTGAAAAAGGGGAAGTAGTTGCAATTATAGGACCTTCTGGATCAGGAAAATCAACATTTTTACGTTGTATGAATATGTTAGAAGCACCAACGGATGGTCACATTTGGATTGGAACGGAAGAAGTAACGAATCCGAAAACGAATGTTATGCATGTTCGTGAAAATGTCGGTATGGTATTTCAGCATTTTCACTTATTTCCTCATATGACTGTATTAGAAAATATTACGTATGCTCCTATCAATGTAAAAGGGGTAACGAAGCAAGAAGCTGAAAAGAAAGCTGAGAAACTTTTAGAAAAGGTTGGATTAGTAGATAAAAAAAATACGTATCCGAATCGTTTGTCGGGAGGACAAAAGCAACGTGTAGCAATTGCAAGAGCGTTAGCGATGGAACCGGAAGTTATGTTATTTGATGAACCGACATCGGCGCTAGATCCAGAGATGGTGAAAGAAGTGTTAGAAGTTATGAAATCGTTAGTTACGACAGGAATGACGATGGCTATCGTTACACATGAAATGGGCTTTGCAAAAGAAGTGGCAGATCGTGTTCTTTTCTTGGACGGAGGAAAGCTTGTAGAAGATAGTGCGCCAGAAGAATTTTTTGCAGCGCCGAAAAGTGAACGTGCGCAACAATTTTTACAAAAAATATTGTAATATGAAAAGGTTATGTGAATAATAAGTAGAAAAGGATGACATTGTGTCATCCTTTTTTTATACTAGCTGTAAATACGTTTATACATATAGGAGCAATGATATGTTCAAAATTGGATACCGTACAGTAAAAACAGCAATAGGGACAGGCGCGGCAGTTTTTATTGCTCAGTTATTAGGATTAGAATTTTATAGTTCAGCAGGTATTTTAGTTATTTTATGTGTACAAAATACGAAGCGCAAATCGCTTCAAGTGTCGTTACATCGTTTTCTAGCGTGTGTATTATCAATGGTATTCGCGTTTTGTATTTTTGAAACGATCGGCTATACACCACTTGCAATTAGCATATTGTTACTTACATTTATTCCGACTGCAGTAATGCTTAAAATTCAAGAAGGTATTGTCACGAGTTCAGTTATTGTTATGCATCTATATTCATTGAAGCAAATTACATGGCTTATAGTTGGAAATGAAATTGCTATATTAACGATAGGGATTAGCGTGGCTCTATTAGTGAATATGTATATGCCGAGTAGTGAAAATAAGCTAAAAGAGTATCAAGATAAAATAGAGAGTAATTTTAAAACGATTTTGTTTGAAATGGTTGTGTATTTACGAAATCGAGAAAGTAGTTGGAGTGGAGCAGAACTCATTGAAACCGAGAATATGTTAAATGAGGCAAGAGATTTATCGTTTAAAAAACTTGAGAATGCATTTATGCGAGAAGATGATTATTACTATCGTTATTTTAATATGCGTATGCAACAATTCGAAATTTTAGAGCGAATGATACCACTAGCAGCTTCTTTATCGTGGACATATGAACAAGCTGACATGATTGCAGATGTTGTTGAAAACATTGGTAATGCTATTAGCCCTGAGAGTACTGGCGTTATTTCCTTAAGGCAGCTTCAAGAAATGAGGGAATTATTTAGAGACATGCCATTGCCAGCTACACGCGAAGAATTTGAGATACGTGCGAAACTTGTTCAACTTGTGTATGAAATGGAACAATATTTACTCATTAAAAGTCGCTTTAAGGGAAAGGATAATATAAAAGAACTTATATAGAAGGTAGGAATTATCTATGCCGTATCTTCTCTCTATCATATTATGTCTTTCTTTATCGCCGCTTTGGCCTCTTGGGGAGAATCCACGTGCCGGAGATCCTTTTATTATTGTAAATAAAGCAACGAATAAATTAGCTTACATTGACGATGGAAAGATTCAAAAGGTTTCTCCAGTAGCGACAGGGAAAACGAATGAATTAACTCCAGAAGGAACTTTTGATGTTGTAATGAAAGCGAAGGATCCATATTACATTGCAAAGGATATTCCAGGTGGATCGCCAAAAAATCCACTTGGATCAAGGTGGATTGGATTTAATGCAAGAGGAACTGATGGAAGTAAATATGGAATACATGGAACAAACCAACCGAGTTCAATTGGAAAGTATATTTCACAAGGATGTATAAGAATGAAGAAAAACGATGTGGAATATTTGTTTGATCGTATTCCAATTGGAACGAAAGTATGGATTGTGAAATCGAAAAAATCATTTCAGCAATTGGCAAAAGAAAAAGGAGCCGTTGCATATGAAAAAGCCAACGAAAAGGTTGGCTTTTTCTATTGTAATAAGTTGTCTTGACATGTGTACATAACCATGCGTTAATGAAAGTATAGAAAGATAAAATTAGATAAAGGGGTTGCTCATATGTACTTGAATCCAAAACTTTCGTATATGCAGTTTTTTATGGGATTTCTATTTGTTATTACATTCATATTGGCAACTTTTAATATATGTTCTTATCTTGTAGCGATTGTATGTATGGCATTACTTAATCTCACTTTTGTTATTGGAGCATTTCAGCAGAAACAATATACAAGTTTTGTAATAGCACTTGTAATGTCATTTTCCTTTAGTATTGTAGCGATTGTGTTTTATATAAAATAAACCATCTCGATGTCGAGATGGTTTATTTTTTCATGTGTAAAAAGTAAAAAAAGGACGAACACATCGCCCTTTTTACCAAAACATACTCGCGCCAGCAAGTAATGTTGTTACAAGCATAGAAATTAGCATCACATAAACCATAATTTTTTGAGCTTTTTTATGCATCGTTATACCTCCTTGCAAATCAGTACAATTTCATTGTAACGAGAAATGAAATTATGGACAAGGGGAGAGTGAGGACAAAATTCGGGAGGGGATTGCAAAATATAACAGGAAATTTGAGTGTGTATAGAGAATATAGTTAAAGGATATATTGTTAATTTTTAGTTGGGCAAGCTGAAGAATGGAGATACGATGATGAAAATATACGAAACAGATCGTTTATACTTAAGGGAAATAGATGAGTCGTATGCTGAAACAGTTCTTCAATATTACGACAGAAATCGTGAATTTTTAAAAGCTTGGGAAGAGTATAGACCGGATGATTTTTTTACGCTAGATTATCAAAAGAAAAAGTTGCAAAAGGATAGAAAAGAGTTCGAAGACGGGAAAATCATCAGACTATGGATTTTTAAAAAGGGTGATGATACAAAAATAATTGGGTGTATTTCATTTAATTTAATCGTTCGTGGCATTTATCAATCTTGTGTACTCGGTTATAAATTAGATAAAGCAGAGTTAAACAAAGGGTATACGACAGAAGCACTTAGAAAAGCAATTCAAGTTGCTTTTGAGGAATTTCAGTTACATCGTATAGAAGCTCCGATTATGCCTCGTAATTTAGCATCTATACAAGTGGTGACGAAGATAGGTTTTCAATATGAAGGCGTGTCTAGGAAGATGTTAATGGTAAATGGCGTGTGGGAGGATCATATGCGCTGGGTATTGTTAAATGAGTAATAGAAAGCAGATGGTTATCTAGACATGTAAACCATCTGTTTTTTGTCTTGTATTTCGAAACTTTTGCGAAATTCTGTTATAATTAGTAGTGTTACATACATAATGGTAGTGCAGGAGGCGCAGTCTTATGATTAATCAAGAACGTTTAGTAAATGAATTTATGGAATTAGTACAAGTAGATTCTGAAACGAAATTTGAAGCAGAAATCTGCAAAGTATTAACGAAGAAATTTACAGATTTAGGTGTAGAAGTATTTGAAGATGACACAATGGCTGTAACTGGTCATGGTGCAGGCAACTTAATTTGTACTTTACCAGCAACAAAAGATGGTGTTGATACAATTTACTTTACTTCTCATATGGATACAGTAGTTCCTGGTAATGGAATTAAGCCTTCTATTAAAGATGGATATATCGTATCAGATGGTACAACAATTTTAGGTGCGGATGATAAAGCTGGATTAGCATCAATGTTCGAAGCAATCCGTGTTTTAAAAGAGAAAAATATCCCTCACGGTAAAATTGAATTTATTATTACAGTCGGAGAAGAATCAGGTCTTGTTGGTGCAAAAGCTTTAGATCGTGAGCGTATTACAGCGAAATATGGCTACGCATTAGATAGCGATGGAAAAGTTGGTGAAATCGTTGTTGCAGCTCCAACACAAGCGAAAGTGAACGCAATTATTCGCGGGAAAACAGCTCACGCTGGTGTAGCGCCGGAGAAAGGTGTATCTGCAATTACTATCGCAGCGAAAGCAATTGCGAAGATGCCACTTGGTCGCATTGACTCTGAAACGACTGCAAATATTGGACGTTTTGAAGGTGGTACACAAACGAATATCGTTTGCGATCATGTACAAATCTTTGCAGAAGCTCGTTCGTTAATCAATGAGAAAATGGAAGCACAAGTTGCGAAAATGAAAGAAGCATTTGAAACAACTGCAAAAGAAATGGGCGGTCATGCAGACGTTGAAGTAAACGTTATGTACCCAGGATTTAAATTTGCTGATGGCGATCACGTTGTAGAAGTTGCAAAACGTGCAGCTGAAAAAATTGGTCGTACACCTTCTCTTCACCAAAGTGGTGGCGGAAGTGATGCAAACGTAATTGCAGGACACGGTATTCCAACAGTTAACTTGGCAGTTGGTTATGAAGAAATTCATACAACAAACGAGAAAATTCCTGTTGAAGAGTTAGCAAAAACAGCAGAATTAGTTGTTGCAATTATTGAAGAAGTAGCGAAGTAATGGAATAGAAAAAGCGTGTAAATCAATTGTGATTTACACGCTTTTTATTTTGACTCGATTGCTTTGACAAGACGTATAAGCCAATATAAGAAAAACTATGGAAGTATATACGTTGTTGCTATATGTACTAGACGAGGGAATAATCCTAACGTATTCATATTGAAAATCGGAAGTAGTAAATAATTAATTGCAATGATTAATATAACTACAAGGAACATATAGTTAATTTCATCATAATCAGCCTCTTTCACATGTGTATCCTCTTTATATCGATTATAAAAAAGAACAAGTAATTATTATAACTATTGTGCAAAATTTGATATAATAAAAGAACGAACGTTCTGATCAGGGGGTGAGTACTATGCGAGAAATGTATCCGAAAAATGGTCGTGTTATTTTACATGTAGATATGAATTGCTTTTTCGCATCTGTTGAAATTGCTCATGATCCATCATTACAAGGAAAGCCATTAGCGGTTGCTGGAAATGAAAAAGAGAGAAAAGGAATTATAATAACATGTAGTTATGAGGCGAGAGAATACGGAATACGTACGACGATGCCCCTTTGGGAAGCGAAAAGATTATGCCCGCAATTAGTTGTAAGGCGTCCTAATTTCACATTATATCGCGAAGCTTCATTTCAAATGTTTCAAGTCCTTTCCCGTTTTACAGAAAAGATACAACCAGTCTCAATAGATGAAGGATATTTAGATATTACAGATTGCTATGCACTTGGTTCGCCTCTTGAAATAGCAAAGATGATGCAACAAGCACTATTAACAGAGTTACAGCTTCCGTGTAGTATCGGAATCGCTCCAAATCTTTTCCTAGCAAAAACAGCTTCTGATATGAAAAAACCTCTCGGTATTACCGTGCTTCGAAAACGTGATATTCCAGAAATGATTTGGCCACTTCCAGTTGAAGCAATGCATGGGATTGGAGAAAAAACAGCTGAAAAATTAAATGAAATTCATATACATACAATTGAACAGTTAGCGAAGGGAGACGAGCATATCATTCGCGCTAAAATTGGCAAGCACGGTATTGATTTACAAAAGCGTGCAAAAGGTACGGATGATAGGGAAGTGGATCCGAGTCAAATGGGCCAACATAAAAGTGTCGGTAACTCGATGACTTTTTCAAAGGATATGGATGAAGAGAAAGAATTACTTGATATGTTAGAACGGTTATCAAAATCAGTGAGTAAAAGATTACAAAAGCGAACCCTTGTCAGCTATAATATTCAAATTATGATTAAATACCATGATAGGCGAACAGTAACACGGAGTAAGCAATTGAAAAATGCGATTTGGGAAGAACGTGATATTTTTCAAGCAGCATCCCGTTTATGGAAGCAACATTGGGATGGTGATTCCGTTCGTTTACTAGGTGTTACAGCTACTGAAATAGAGTGGAAGACAGAATCGGTGAAACAATTAGATTTGTTTTCATTTGAAGAGGATGCGAAAAAAGAACCACTACTTGCTGTCATTGATCAAATTAATGATAAGTATGGAACACCGATTTTACAACGAGGTAGTCAACTACTACGTAAGCAAGAGAAGTCGTTTCAACAAAAGTTAGAAAATAAGTTTATGTAGAAGGTGTCATGAAGTAGTAAAATCATGACACCTTTCATTTTTAACTTGCTTCTAAATCTAATGAAGTTTTCCAACCAGCTGCAGTAACGCCAGATTCTAATAGCATTCTACTTACTATTTTTTCAATTAAGATAGCCGCATTTGTCTTGCAATGTAATGTAGCCTGTATACACACCTTTCGATTAGAATCTACGTCTTCGCTATACAACTCTTTTAAACCGAGCCCTTCTGTACTTACCATATGCATAAGTAAAAAACGAATATGTGCTTCATTTTCTTCTGAACAAGTAAGGGAAAGTAAGTAGTTTGTTTGTTCTGGTGATTCTTTTTTTGATTTTTTATTCATAAAAAGAGCAATTGGGCGAAGGAGTATATTTGCTAGTAACACGCCGGCTGTACCTAATATAGCTGCAACGAGGAAACCGGCGCCTGTAAGAGTACCGACAGCAGCTGCACACCATAAAGTAGCTGCCGTATTTAGCCCTCTAATACTAAAACCATCGCGGATAATAACGCCACCCCCTAAAAAGCCAATGCCACTAACGACTTGAGCAGCAATGCGGGATGGGCTAGCATCATGATCAAGCATGACGGATAATAAAACAAATATACAGGCACCAAGTGATACGAGAGCATTTGTCCGTAACCCAGCCATTCTGTGTCTCCATTGTCTTTCCATTCCAATGCAAGCTCCTACAATAATTGCTATAACTAATCTGAATACAATGTCGTACCATACCATCATGGTCACCTCCATATATAAATATGTGTTATGTCTTTTAGAATGAGCGGGGAATATCCACTCATTCTTATTTTTACAACCAGCTACGAAACTTTTTAATATAAAGCTTTTTTAGGAATTGTGTTAAAAAAGCGTAGCCTAATAGTATTCCTACTAACCAAGGAAAGTAGTTAAGTGGCAATGCTTGTAAACCAACGGCTGCACCAAGTGGTGAGAATGGAATATAAATCCCGATTGCCATAATAAGAGCGGTTAATAAAACGACTGGTGTTGATGCAGTGCTTTGAATAAATGGAATCTTTTGTGTTCTTATCATGTGAACAATTAAAGTTTGTGTTAACAATCCAACGACAAACCAACCGGACTGGAATAATGATTGCTCGCTCGGTGTATTTGCACCAAATACATTCCACATGACTACGTATGTGATAATATCAAATACGGAACTAATTGGGCCGATACAAATAATGAAGTTTCGTAAGTTTGCAGTATCCCATTTTCGTGGTTTTTCTAGAAACTCTTTATCCATTTTGTCCCATGGAATAGAAAGTTGTGAAATATCATAAAGTAAGTTTTGAATTAAAAGATGAATGGCAAGCATCGGTAAAAAAGGAATGAAAGCACTTGCTACTAACACGCTAAACACATTACCGAAGTTAGAGCTAGCTGTCATCTTAATATATTTTAAAATATTTCCGAATGTAGTACGTCCTTCTAAAATACCTGCTTCTAATATAGTTAAACTTTTTTCGAGTAGAATAATATCGGAAGCTTCTTTCGCAATATCAGTAGCAGTATTAACAGATATTCCGACATCAGCTTCACGTAATGCTACAGCATCGTTAATGCCGTCTCCCATGTAACCTACAGTGTGTCCATTTCCTTGTAATGCGTGTATAATACGAGATTTTTGCATTGGATTAAGCTTCGCAAATACAGTCGTTTCTTCAGCAAGTTTTGCTAATGCTTTATCTGGTAAAGAATCAATCTCGTAACCGAGGATTGGTTCGCCGATATCTAATCCAACTTCTTTACAAACCTTTCTTGTAACAATTTCGTTATCGCCAGTTAAAATTTTCACTTGTACACCATGTTTTTGTAATGCTTGAATTGCAGCTGCTGCAGATGGTTTCGGTGGATCTAAAAAGCCGATATATCCACTGAGAATCATATCTGTTTCGTCTTTTACTGCGTACTCTTTATTATTTATTCTTCTATCTTTTTTATAAGCCACAGCAATAACCCGCATACCTTCACTATTTAATGTCTCACTTAGTTTTTTGACATTTGAACGTATTTCCTCGGTGAGTGGAACGACTTTTTCATCCACTCCGGTGTAATTACAAATTGATAAAATTTCTTCTACGGCACCTTTACAAACCATTGTATGTTCACCTGAAATATCTTTTACGATGACTGACATACGCCGGCGGGCGAAATCGAATGGAATTTCATCTAGCTTTTGAAAAGCTGATGGATTAAATTTATTGTTTTCCTCTGTATGCTTAATAACAGCTTTATCTATTAAATTTTTCAATCCAGTTTGATAGAAACTATTTAAATAGGCAAATTGTAAGACGCGATTGCATTCATTTCCCTTGGGATCTAAGTGACGAACAAGGACAACTTTATCTTCTGTTAAAGTTCCGGTTTTATCTGTACAAAGAATGTTCATAGCACCTAAGTTTTGAATAGAATTTAGCTGTTTTACAATTACTTTTTGTTTAGACATGTTAACGGCACCTTTAGCTAAATTAGCAGTTACAATCATTGGTAACATTTCAGGTGTAAGACCAACAGCGACGGCAATAGCGAAGAAGAAAGCTTCTTGCCAATCTCCTTTTGTGAATCCATTAATGAGAAGGACAATAGGCGCCATAATAAGCATGAATGTAATTAAGAGCCAGCTTACTTTGTTTACACCTTTATCAAAGCTTGTTTCTACACGCTTTCCAATTACCTTATTTGCTAAAGAGCCGAAATACGTATCGGTACTTGTTGAGATGACAACAGCTTTTGCGCTACCACTTACAATATTTGTTCCCATGAAGCAAAGGTTTTCCATATCGAGTGGATTGTAATTTTTTTTCATGTTTTTCGGTAAGATATGCTTATTTTCTGTATGGTAGCAGTGTTCGTATTTTTCTACAGGAAGTGCTTCCCCTGTCAAAGAAGATTGATTAACAAATAAATCTTTAGCGGATACAACACGCACATCAGCTGGAACGATATCACCAGATGAAAGGGAAATAATATCGCCAGGTACAAGTTCCTCAATTGGAATTTCTGTTGTGTAATTTCGGTTTAAATTCTTTACATTTTTTGTTTCATGTACAAATCCATTTATTCTAAATACGCTCGCAGTTGTTCGAACCATAGCTTTTAACTTATCGGCAGCTTTTTGAGAACGAAATTCTTGGGAAAACCGAATCGTTGCACTAAGTAGGACCATTACAGATACGACAATCGTTCCTTGCATATCATCTGTGAAAAAGGAGAGTGCTCCAAGAGCTAATAAAACGAAAATAAATGGATTTTTAAATGCCAATAGAAATTGAATGTACCACGGCGCCATTTTATTATGAGCTATTTCGTTCGGACCGTATAAAGAAAGTCTACGAGCCACTTCTTGTTTAGATAATCCATCTTGTGTTGTTTCTAGAAGTTTTAACGCAGAGATTACATCTTGTGTTGCAACCTCCACTAATAATTCGTTATTTGTTTTCATGCTATCTTGCTCATAAGCATGCTTTGTTTCTTGTCTTTGTAAATTAAACATCGGTAGTTCCTCCTCTGTCATGAAGGAGGAAACAATCTGTTACCTAACTATTTGAAATGGTGAGGAACAGTTTCTTTCCTACCTACATGATGAAATATGAATGTAAAACGTATGGGTATCTGGGCCGAATCATCAATTGCCAACTGTTCCTCACCTCCGTACAATTTAGTAGTTTCTGAATATGCTATGTTTGTTTCATAGTAAGGTGCATATAGACGTAAAAAGACCTTTACTCAAAACGAGTAAAGGTCTGAATTCGCAGTTAAAAGAGTCCACAACAAAGACTGTTAGTAGACATAAATAAAAACAGTTTTTGTGTATGACAAAATACATGCACCTCTCCCTCGTTGAGTTTTAGCACTGTATAGCATAGGTACTGAAACCAGCTACGTTAAAAAAGGCCTTCATTCCGACCTTTCCTGTTGACCCATTGGCGTCTCTCGACATTTTTGGGCAGCAGCGTTTCTCTATACAGGAGCCTCACCTAACAGAGACTATATTCAATTACATGTTGAATGTTAGCACTGTAAAATCGTAGTGTCAATATCTTTTTTATCTGTGTTTTTAAAATATTAAACGGATTTATAATAGATATGTGGGATGAAATGCATGATATTGATTATGAATAATATGGAAAATAAATATTTTTATAAAAGGGGAATTTGTAATGGTACCACAAAATTTTATTATAAATATTGAGAATCAAAAATGGTTGTTTAATGAGCAGGAAGATTTATGTTCACACGGAGAAATATATCCCGCATTAACGGGCAGTAAGACTCCCACCTCAAAATTCGGCTAGAGCAAAGGAGTTAGGTGGGAGAGATCAAACTGCCCGTAAAAGCCCGATTGGTTCAACTAATAATCAGTGGGGACGGTGCCCCCCCACTGATTAAAGTTTCACTTTATTTAAATGTGGATGGAACGATTATTACACAAACAGGTATGGATGAGGAATGGGGAATAAGTGAATCAGCTTTAGCTTTGTTACGAACTTTAGATAAAGAATATATTTGTGATATTGAAAATGAAGAGGGGGTTATTTTGCACGGATGTGGCACTATGCTAATGTTAGGATGCCCAATTTCAATTCATTGGACTATAAACCATATAGGTAAAAATGTGATTTTAAAGGACTTTGTCAAAGTTATTTCTACTGATCAAAAGGCTATATACTATGAAGGGCTTCATATAGAATTGAATGAAAATGAATATAGAAAACAAATTGTTTCTTTTGCACTACAAGCAAAAGAATTATTTAATAAATCAAGTGAAAAGATAATTTTAAATGAGCTTGAGCGAAGTATGTATACCGACTTTTGGACGGAATATGATCATTTGTTAAATAAGTATAAATAAAAAAGCACTGTAACCAGTGCTTTTTTATTATAGATTACGAGATTGTAGGGTTTTCAAAAATAACAATCTCTGAACTGTTTGTAGTTGAAACGCGTTGGGCGTAATATGTTAAAGCTGAAGAAATATATGCTGGTAACGTATCATTTGTATGTGATGTTGTATATTCATGGATTAATTCCTTTAAAGTTGTCCATTCTAATTGTGCTGGGTGATCAGACACGAAAGAACTTACCCAGCGATCAAATGAAGATGAAAAATCAGTTTGTAAACGAAATACTTCTTTCATAATAAAACGCTCCCTTAAAATGTAGTATAATTATTTTACCACAAAACACGAACGATTGGTAATTTTTTTAAGTATAATGTTCGTGTTATATAGTTGTCTAGATGATTGGTTATGTAAATTCGATTTGCCATTTGAAATAACATTCCGTAAGATGAGAGATAGAGTATATTTAGAGCTGGAGGAAAGAAAGTGGAATTTGTATTTTTAGGAACTGGTGCAGGTGTTCCTTCAAAAGGAAGGAACGTTTCAGCAATTGCTTTACAATTGTTAGAAGAACGAGGACAGACTTGGTTATTTGATTGTGGCGAGGCCACGCAACATCAAATATTACATACATCGGTACGTCCGCGCCGCATTGAAAAAATATTTATTACGCATTTACATGGCGATCATATTTTTGGATTGCCTGGTTTATTAGGTAGCCGTTCATTTCAAGGAGGAACTACGCCTTTAACGGTGTATGGACCGAAAGGAATTAAACAATTTATTGAAGTGGCATTATCGGTAAGTACGACACATGTGAAATATCCACTTGAAGTTGTGGAGATAACAGAAGAAGGTACCGTATTTGAAGATAATGAATTTTATGTAGAAACGAAAAGATTGTCACACGGTATAGAATGTTTTGGATATCGTATTGTAGAGAAAGATATACAAGGTGCTCTTTTAGTTGATAAATTGCTTGAGATGGGTGTGAAACCAGGTCCAATCTTTAAACGTTTAAAAGATGGAGAAGTAGTTGAATTAGAGGATGGCACGATATTAAATGGAAATGAGTTTATCGGCCCACCTCAAAAAGGAAGAATTATTACTATCTTAGGTGATACGCGATATTGCGAAGCGAGTAGGGAGCTTGCGCAAGATGCAGATGTACTTGTCCATGAAGCGACTTTCGCAGCAGAAGATGAGCAACAAGCGCATGATTATTTTCATTCCACATCTAAGCAAGCTGCGAGCATTGCACTTCAGGCAAATGCGAAGCGATTAATCTTAACTCACATTAGTTCTCGCTATCAAGGAGATACATATAAGGAATTATTGAAAGAGGCAAGAGAGTTGTTTTCTAATACAGAAATAGCGACAGATTTGAAATCATTCCCAGTAGAAAAATGATAATTTTGTAAAAAATGGTAACAACAGGTTACCATTTTTTTATGTCTAAAAAAATTTAAAAATAAAACTGTTATTATTTTATGCTTATACTTGGATGATACAGAAAATTAGAATGGTTTGAATATATACGATAAAAATACGAAATAATGATTATTTAGAAAAACTGTTATATAAGTCAGATGACATACAAGTGATACAAATAGCAGGAATGGACTTTTATTCAGAACTTTTAAAATTCAACAAAAGTAAGCGTTTTATAAAAAACAAGCTATAATGAGGGCAGATTATAATTTATGATAAGTCACATGCTTTTTAGTTATTATCGTAACAAGTGAAGTTGACTAAACCATGAGAGAGTAACATGAGAATTATAATAGGAAAGATATCACTTGTTTATGCTATGCTTGCAATGGCTTCTGTGTTAAACTTTGGATTGCTACCAGACTTTATTGTGGATTATCTTATATCATTTTTTTAATGAAAATAATACTAAGATTCTTATGTATTATGATAACTGGTATTATTTCAGGTTATATTGGATTACTTTTATTCAAAAATTATCCAATTCATACAGCAGAACAAATTCGTGGTACAACTGGAAAAGCGACAGATGTAGCAGCTTAATAGAATAGTAGAATAAATTTTTTTCATAGAGGTTTAGGGGGAGTTATGATGAAGTATCGCTCAGTATTTGATATTATCGGTCCAGTTATGATTGGACCATCAAGTTCACATACAGCAGGCGCGGCAAGAATGGGGCAAGTTGCTCGCCAGCTGTTTCGTCATGAACCAGAAAGAGTAAGCATTTCGTTATATGGATCATTTGCAAAGACGTATCGAGGGCATGGTACCGATGTAGCACTAATCGGTGGAATATTGGGATTTGAAACAGATGACTTACGTATTCCAGAGGCGCTAGAAATAGCAAAAGAGCGCGGAATTGAAGTGGAATTCATTGAAGAAGATGCCAATGCACCTCACCCAAATACAGCAAGAATTCGTTTGTATAAAGGTGAAGAAGAAATTGAAGTTGTTGCTTGCTCAATTGGTGGCGGTAAAATTGAAGTTGTAGAATTAAACGGATTCGATCTTCAATTATCAGGCACAAGTCCAGCACTACTTATTGTAAATAACGATCGCTTTGGTGCTATTGCAGCGGTGGCTTCAATCCTTGCTACACACGAGATTAACATTAGTACAATGAGTGTTTCTCGTAAAGAAAAAGGAAGAAGAGCGCTTATGGTTATTGAAACAGATGAATTATTAGCAGATGAAGTGATTGAAGAAATAAAAGCGCAACAAAATATTTGTCAAGTAACTATTATGGATTAATTGCAGGGGGGACACACCATGTTTCGGAACGCAGCGGAACTAGTGGCGCAAGCTAAAGAACAAAATGTAAAAATCGCAGAAATTATGATTCAATGTGAAATGGAAACAAGACGTATTTCACGTGAAGAAGTAATTGCTGGTATGGAAAAGAACTTAGTCGTGATGGAACAAGCAGTAGAACGTGGTATTCGCGGCGTGAAATCACCAACTGGTTTAACTGGTGGAGATGCTGTAAAAGTTCAAGCGTATATGAAGAGTGGAAAAGGCTTATCTGGAGATACGATTTTGGATGCAGTAAGCAAAGCTGTTGCAACAAATGAAGTAAACGCAGCGATGGGAATTATTTGTGCAACACCAACAGCAGGGTCTGCTGGAACAGTGCCAGGTGTACTATTTGCACTAAGAGAAAAATTGCAGCCTACACGTGAAGAAATGATTGAGTTCTTATTTACAGCAGGAGCTTTCGGTATGGTTGTTGCGAATAATGCTTGTATTTCTGGTGCGGCAGGAGGATGCCAAGCTGAAGTTGGTTCAGCAAGTGGAATGGCGGCTGCAGCTGCAGTTGAGATGGCTGGTGGAACACAAGATCAAGCAGCTACAGCGATGGCAATTTCATTAAAGAACATGCTTGGTTTAGTGTGCGATCCTGTTGCAGGACTTGTAGAAGTGCCTTGTGTAAAACGTAATGCAGCAGGAGCTGCGAATGCGATGATTTCAGCAGATTTAGCATTAGCTGGTGTAACGAGTACAATTCCATGTGATGAAGTAATTGAGGCAATGTTTAGAATTGGACAAACGATGCCAGTAGCACTTCGTGAAACAGCAGAAGGTGGACTTGCAGCAACGCCGACTGGTCGTCGCCTGCAAGAAGAGATTTTTGGGAAGAACAATAACTAAGTGTGAGAAAAAGGATCTAAGTTTCTTTTGTTAGTTGTTCTAATGTTTTTCCAAGATTATGTGATCGTTCCGTTGCCTGTGTAATACAAGAAATAAGTGCTTGTTGAAATTCATGTTCTTGTAATACTTCAATACCTGCTTCGGTAGTTCCACCAGGAGAAGTAATTTCCTTTCGCAAAATAGAAGGGTGCTTGTCACTTGCTTTTAGCATTTCAGCAGCACCAATCATCGTTTGAAGAATAAGTGATTTTGCAACATCTTCTTTTAAACCAATTTTTTTTGCAGCTTCTTCCATAGCTTCCACTACGTAATAAATATAAGCAGGTCCACTTCCGGATAATGCAGTGACAGCATGCATATCATCTTCCTCTACAACAGAGACGAGACCGATCGTTTCAAATAAAGATGTTGCAGTGCGAATATGTTCCGCTGTTGCATGTTTTGAAGGGGAGATAGCGGTAGCTGATTTTAGAATGGCTGCGGATGTATTTGGCATTGCACGAATAATTGGAACGTCTTTTTGAAGTAGTTTTCTAATTGAGTGAGTAGAAACACCTGCTAGTAATGAAATAATAAGCACGTTATTATTTATGTATTCTTTAAAAGGGGTAAGCGCCTCTGCAACATCCTTTGGTTTCATTGCTAGAAAAAGAATATTTGCATCAGTAAGTAATTCTTTTTTATTATGAGTACCTTTGACACCGTATTTTTTATGTAGCTCTTGTAATCTCGTCTCGTTAGAACGATTACTTACAGTAATTTGTTCACCTTTAACAACATTTGCATGTAACAAGCCACCAATAATAGCTTCAGCAATAGAGCCTGCACCGAGAAAGGAAATGTTTTGAATAGACATGATGTTCCTCCTTTAATTTTGGTTAGAAATTCTTATAAATGTACATACATTCGTTTTCTTATAGGAAACACCTCTTTTTATCTGAAAATAATGACAAATATATATAGAAGTTGTAAACTGAAGAAGTATTCATTTTTGAACCGGAAAGAGACAGGGGGGCTAAGCATGACGGCGATTCACCGAATGGAGATTCCTGTACCATTTGCAGTGGAAACTGTGAATGTGTTTTTAGTTGAGGGGGAGACATTAACATTAATTGATACAGGGACGAATACAGAAGAGGCAAGGAATGCGTTAGAAAGTCAATTAGGTGCATTAGGATATACGATAGAAGATATTGAAACAGTAGTCATTACGCATCATCATGCAGATCATTGTGGACTTTTAAATATATTTTCTGAGAAGACGAATATTATTGGACATCCTTGGAATGAGCCTTGGATCACACAAAATCCAGAATTTTTAAAGCGGTATCATGAATTTTTTAGAGAGACGGCCTTACAGTTTGGTGTGCCAGCAGCATTTTTGAAAGACGAGTCGTTATTGACGACGAGGACACTTAAATATTCTTGTAATAGATCGTTAACGCATACTGTGAGAGAAGGAGATCGTATTAATTCTTTGCCTGGATTTACAGTGCTTGAAACACCAGGCCATGCTTCTACTCATATTTCTTTATATAGAGAATCTGATGGAATATTAATTGGTGGAGATGCTCTCATTAGTCATATTTCTTCGAATCCAATACTAGAACCACCATATGAAGGGCAAACAGAGCGGGCACGCCCATTACTAAAATATAATCAAACATTACAGCGTTTAAGCGAAATGAATATTTCACGCATTTTATCAGGGCATGGGGAAGATGTTCTAAATGTGAAACAACTTATTGAAACGAGATTACAAAAGCAAGAAACACGTGCTTTTAAAGTGCTTGAGTTATTAAAGGAAAAACCAATGACAGCATTTGAAGTATGTGTAAAACTATTTCCGGTATTATATAAAGAACAATTACCACTTACTATTTCAGAAACGGTTGGACAATTGGACTATTTAGCATATAATCAACAAGTGATGATTGATGAGTCATCGCAACAATTGATTTATTATGCAAAGTAGGTGACAGCAATGACAGGACGTTTACAAAATAAAGTAATCGTCATTACAGGTGCTTCTAGTGGGATTGGTGAGCAAGTTGCAATGCAAGTTGCAGCACAGGGAGCGACTCCAGTATTAATGGCTCGAACAGAAGAGAAACTACAAGCGTTAGTAGACAAAATTAAAGAAACTTATAATACGCCTTGCTATTATTATGTATTAGATGTAAGTGAAGAGATGGAAGTACAGTCTGTTTTTTCAAAGGTATTACAAGAAGTGGGACGTATTGATATATTAGTAAACAATGCGGGATTTGGTATTTTTAAAACGTTTGAAGATGCGTCAATGGGTGAAGTAAAAGATATGTTCCAAGTAAATGTATTTGGATTAGTAGCATGTACGAAAGCGGTACTACCTTATATGGTAAACAAGAATGAAGGACATATTATTAATATTGCTTCACTTGCTGGAAAAATTGCAACTCCGAAATCGAGTGCTTATGCAGCAACGAAACATGCCGTATTAGGATTTACGAATAGTTTACGCATGGAATTAGCGAATACAGATATTTATGTTACAGCAATTAATCCAGGTCCGATAGATACAAACTTTTTTGAAATAGCGGATCAATCTGGTACATATGTAAAGAATATGGGACGTTACATGTTAAAACCAACATACGTAGCAGAACAAATCGTAAAGTCGATGCACACGAAAAAACGTGAAGTAAACTTACCGAAGTGGATGGGAATTGGCCCGAAACTTTATGCTTTATTCCCAGGTTTATTTGAACGTGTAGCAGGTAAATCATTAAGTAAAAAATAGGAGATTTCCATATGGAAATCTTTTATTGTTTTCCAGTTACATAATCATAAACAATATCCTCAATATCCTCGAATCAAACAATTACAAGATCGGAAAGCAGCTAAATCATTAAGTAAAAAATAGGAGATTTCCATATGGAAATCTCCTATTTTTTATTGTTTTCCAGTTACATAATCATAAACAATATCCTCAATTTCCTCGTATAAATCAATTTCAATATTTGAATGAGTCACCGTTTGAATATGTTTCACTAGCATTTCCTGATCTTCTTTTGATATTGGACTGCATTGATATTGTTGAAAACTTTTTATAATCATTTTCTCAATTAATTTTTCGTTTATATTTTTCCCCGCCTGTATGTACGTATGTATTGTTTTATTGTACTTGAAGTGAAATAAAAAAACTACTATGCACTATTTTTGTATAAAAATTCGGCTGAGTATATTATTTTTCTAATAAAATTAAGTTTTTTTAGATTTAAAAATTTATAAATATTTAATTGACTCTATAAATATACAATATTATAATCATAC
>NZ_QPEL01000055.1:0-6133 GCF_008368965.1 Bacillus sp. AY2-1
ATCATTCTAATTAGAATGATGCCCTTTATCTCACCAACTTTTTTCTCTTATTAATCAAGCTGTCTAGTGATAAATAAGAAATGGTTACAGTAAGAAAACCCCATCGCGCCTTTTACAAAATAATTTTTTATTTCTCAACATAAAATGATTAGAATTAAATTCCTAATCATAGTACCTACAGTTGTCAATTATCCTCCCTTTTTGAAAGGTCCTATCTTTAATGACAATTCCATTCAAATTTTCCTAACCTAAAATATCCTCTCTATTTCGTTTTCTTTTTAACCCCAATAGTATATATCCTCTTTTAATCTATTATATTCAAGTTACATGCCTCCATTTAGAGATGTTAAATTAACAAATATCTACTAAATGTCTATTAAAAACTCATATTACAATCGTTATCCAGAACCCAAAATACAAACAGATAAAGTACTCTTATTTCCTATTAGTGGCTATATCAGCGTAATTGTCTCTTGTCAGAAGATCCTATAATATTATGTACAACGAAATTAATTTTTCACTAATAAATTGGTGGGTGATATAAGTAAATCCACCTAACGCATCATCAGCAATCTACGTATTAACGGATTTATTCTAAGTAGATTAAAATGAGAGATTGATATCAAATTTACAAAAGGAAAAGAGAACGTTTAATTTGATTAATGTTATAAAACATATAAAGGAGGTTAAAACGTGGTACTCTCAAGACAAGATTCCTGGACGAACGATAACGATTTACTTCTCGCATCCACAGTACTCCAGAATATTCGTAACGGTGGAACACAGTTAACTGCATTCAAGGAAGTAGCAAAGCTACTAAATCGGACACCTGCAGCTTGTGGATTTCGCTGGAATTCATACGTGAGAAAACAATACCAAGAGGAAATACAACGAGCAAAACAAAATCGAGAAGTGGGAAACAATATTTCTCCCTCTCAACAAAAAAAAGAAACCATACTCTTTATCTATGACATTAGATGATATTATTCTCTTTCTACAAAATTATAAAAAAACATATGAATTTACAAACTTACAAAGTCAAATAAAAAATTTAGAGATAGAAAATCAGTTCCTTCTACAACGTGTAACTATGTACGAAGAAGAGTATCGTATGTTACTTAATCATATTGATAGGTCAAGAAGCTTAGTTGTAATTGATTAAAAGAAGCAGCAAATTACTTTTATACACTTAAGTCGTCACCTAAAAAACTCACTATATATAAATTAAGTTTAAACACTAATAAATAAAGTGCACGTTTACTCTTAATAAACGTGCACTTTATTTAATCCTTAAAACATAAAATTTAATTTTCAACTCATTAACAATATTAAAATTAAGATGTTTGTTTTATAGGTATTTGTTTACTTCTATTCTCAATAAGTCTATCTAATAGTAAGTAAACAAATCCAGAAATAATACAACCACACCTAAGATTGTAAATAACATATGCCCTAAAAGCTGATCCAGTAATACACCACCTAGAAGTGGTCCAAATGCATTACCTGTAATCCGTTGAAGATTAGCCGCTCCCATATAAGTCCCCCTCAAATGTTCTGGAGCTATATTAGCAACAAATGTCATTTGGACATCATTTCCCCTACTGTATAAACTGTATAAGCTATTAATAATGAGCTTAGGATAACTAAATCATTTGTGTCTATTACTTGAAACCAATTAAGAGTCTCCCATGACCTCTTTCTATTCGTATAATCAGTTTCCTGAACCTCAAATACAATACCTATGTTTTTATCCAAAGTATTGTTCTTCAATTTTAATAAAGTTTCATGTAATAAACTCTCATCAATAGATTCATTAACCGGATTCTCCCCCCCAAAGCAACGTACCTCACTATAAGGAATCGTTAAATGCTTAAAAGAACTGAAATGAAAATGTTTAATATGATCCATTAAGCTTAAATACTTATGAAAATCCTTGTATTCAATTTCCTCTTGCCTTAATAATTTAGAAATACCTAGACGTGTAAGATAGGTTATAGACCAATGATATATATCCCATGTTATTCCAGCGTTAGATAACTCCAAATTAACCAAATCAGTAAAATCCCTTGGATATATAAATATAGGATCAAAAGCATCGCCCAAGTTTCCAAAAATGGGTAGGTTTTTGATTCTATATATATCAGTTCCTTTTATTTCTTCATCTAGCATGTTAAAGAACTCTATAATCCTTTTTTTATTATCAAGAAGATTATAGCTCTGAAATTCCACGACATTTATGAATTGATTAGCATGCACTGTTATACCTGATGCATTATACTTTATAGCAATATTAATAAATTCATCATTAAGGTAGTCTGCATTATCAGTAGGAAAATGCAACGTTAACAGGGATGGATCAAGGGTTAGAACAAAAGAAAGAACCTCTGAAAATCTTTTTGTATATGAGTTATCAAATAAAGATGTCCCATCAAAAATATTTGCTTCTAATCCATAGCCTTTTTTAACCTATTTTAAGTCAATCTGTTTACTATCTAAACCAAAGAACGGGACCTGTAATATCTTAAATGAACTCCTTCTTATAAGACAATATCAACAACAATATTAATATTTTGTAATAGACAGCGTGATGAAAAATCCTTTTGGGTTTCCAACACTCTGTCATCTTTTTGAATTTTATAGAATGAATATAATAAAATATGATAAAAACTATAAATTTCCCACTTTAAATTCACTTAATCCGTATAATAGGTTGGTATGTTATTTTATTTCTGTTATTTTATTTCTGTTATTTTATTTCTGTTTTTTTATTTCTGTTTTTTTATTTCTTCTTGCCATGTAGCACCAACACCACCTGATGGTGTATTCCAACGGTCTTCCTGTCGTTTAATACGTTCCATGTCTGCATCACTCGGCTTAAATTCTTCTACTTCCTTACGTTGCTGTTCCTTATTACGAGGTTGTTCAACTTCTTTATTATTAAATTTATGGTTTGTAGTAGCTTCTTCAGGCTTATTATCTGCCTTTACACCTGCTGTACTAGATTCGGGCTTATCATTCGTTTCAATATTCTTGCCTTCGTTTATTTGAGGCTTGTGATTATTTGGCTTATTCTCACTAGATTGCACGCCTACGTTTTTCTCTTCAGCCCAACGATTATTTTTTTCATCCCATCCAACAGGAATAACTGAATACATTTCCTTATCTTGACCAACGTAATCCGCACCAAGTAACTTACCATCCTTAAATTGAACTTGTATTACCGCTTGTGGCGCCTCATAAGTATATTCAATTAATTCCATATCATACTTCTTCGTTTTAAATGCACTTGTCGCATTACGGTGTAATGCCTTAGCTACTTCTTCATATGGCATACCATGTTCAAGTGCTTCAAAATAATCGACAGGCATTGTAGAACTACTATCTTCTGATGGAAACTGATACTTTACAATGTAAACTTTTTCCTCATTCTTTTCCGTTTTAACCTCTTTGTTTTCGTTATCCTTTGGCACATTGTCATCCAACTTTTCCTTGTCCTTTAATTCATCACGCTTTGTATCATCTACCTTCTTATCGGCTTGCTCATCCTTCTTCACTATCTGTTCATTCTTAGATGTTTCTTTCTTGGTAGAGACGTTCTCCTGACCACATCCCACTAATAAACTTGGTAACAATAATCCTGCTACTAGATATTTTTTCATGTCCATTCCCCCTGTTCACTCCATATTTATACAAATACAATAGTGTATTTACCTTATATTACCTAGGCACCTTCGTAATATTATAACAATATATTAAAATATACAATGGGTTAATTCTCTACTTTGCTGTCTATTACGAGATATCTTACGAGTTTAATTCTGTCAGTCACGCTACGGCTTTCTCACACTTCTTTATCACAATTTCTTCTTCTCACCCAGGATACAACCTCTAGTGAAAACAAATGAACAAAATTTCGTTAATCTGATATGTATAGGTACTTATACATATCGATCATTAATACATTAGCAGTATTGACCAGTCAAACATTCTAATTAACCCCAATATTCATCCTAGCATGCGTTTCTCATTGTAAATAAAAAAACGGCGGATTCTCCATGTAAGAGAATCCGCCATCACAAGTAACTAATCATTTCATATTTATTTTTTCTTTTACTTTCGTTGGAAGCTCGTCTGTCCTCATATCCTACCAAGCTGTTGCACCTTTTTTTCTGTGTAATATACACGTAGGAATGCTTCTGTACGAAGATTCAAGTTTTACCGCATGTATCATCTCACTGTTTACAAAATACAGTCCGAACCTAAATGCTTCCAATTGAACAACTTTTTTGTTTGCATACCATTTACAAGCCTTTGTAGAGGAATAGTATCGGTATGTCCAAGTTTGATAATTTTTTTGCACCAGAACCTACAACTGTATTGTGCTCAACCGTTCTCATCACTACCATATCTTTATCAGTGAACCTCTTCTTCGTTAGTTCTTAAATTATACTTTTTTCATAATATATGCGGAGGAAATATAACCTACTAGTTTTTGATCTGCAGTTTTAACTGGATACCATACAAACTGATTGCTACTATCTACAGATTCATCATATGCAAAGTTTCCTTGAATAATCAAATTCGTATTTTTACTTAACGGTTTCCCACTTGAAGCGGAAGTAGGTTTAGATCTTAAATTTACTCCATCTCTTGTTACAAGTACTTGATCACCTGTTTTTAGATGATAGATAGAAGAATGTAGATTTGTTAGTATGTACTCCTTCTTTTTAAATATAATATTTGTGCTCGTGTTAGGATCATATTCAAAATCAGCTGTACTGAAAGGAAACTGCCCCAATTTTGTATCATTTAAAAAACTGTATTGTTCTAGAATAGAAAACACTTTTTCTTGGTAAGCATTTAAATTTTTTTGACCGGTAGCTTTATACAAAGGACTGTTTGCAGGTTTTGTTCCATTATAAGCCATAACAGAGAAGTACCAGTTTTCGATTATTTCTGGTCCAGCAACGTTTACCTTAGGTAGGTCTGTTCGCTGATACATGCTACGAAGAACTTTAACACCTGCTTCAATATTATAATTAATATCATATTTTAACTTTTGTTGATCGAACTGAGGTTGATTGGTAATTTGCATAATCCCAATTCCACCATCTTGTGCTATGATTGGCTGGCCGTTTCCATCAAATTGTTTCCATCCACTTTCTTGTGTAGCTACAGCTTTTACAACTTCAGGAGGAACATTTTCTTTTAATGCTGCGTTCGTTAGTAGGCAATTTATGTGCTGACGAGAGGGATTTTGGTTCGGCTTAATTTCACCATATGGCTCACACGTAGATGCAGCAGAGACATCTTCATAGGACCAACAGAATATCATGAAGCAAGCCAATATCCCTATTCTTAATAATTGTACTTTCATTCTAGTATTCTCCAATCTATTTAATAATTTATAGTTATACACATTTTACCACAATATTTTTCTAATATTCTATATTTTAAGAACCCATAGGGTCAATCACGAGAGTTGTAATGGGACACCATGGTCTTGCACGTCAGCCATAGCAGAAATGGACTTCGCCTTTGGTAACAAGAATCCTACTAACGTTAGTCAACTTGCCCCTTTAGAGATAGAAGCTTCAATTTAAAAAATGCGTTCTGAGACACTACTCTTCTTCCAAAATAGCGTAATAATATTCATCCCACCATTCATTCCCATGTGGTATACACTTCCTGAAATAGCCTTCTCTTCTCATTCCAATCTTCTCCATCACCCGATATGATGGGATATTTTGTGGCTGACATGTAGCTATTATCCTATGTAATTTCATTTCCTTAAAGCCATATTTTACTGTAGCTTGTGCTGCTTCAGAAGCATATCCTTTATTGAAATATTTTGGATTGAACACCCAACCAATCTCATAAGTATGCTCACCAAAGTATTTATGAAAAACTATATGACCAATCAGAATATCTTTATCAATTAATACTACAGGAAAGTTCTTAGCGTTTTCACCAATATTTTCATTCACAAAGTTTCTTGCACCTTCTTCAGTAAAAACCCCTTCAGGTATGTATTTCATAACATTGATATCTGATGTATACTCATGAACAGCTTGCCAATCTTTGAACTCAAATTTTCGTATTAATAATCTTTCTGTTTCTATAAACATTTACT